>JAAOXY010000082.1 GCA_018221065.1 Candidatus Aenigmatarchaeota archaeon
GGGATAGTGTGAGATAGTAGATGGACAGTATGAGGGGGAGATAGCATAGTTCCCTATGATCTGAGCGGGAGACTTAGTTTAATACTAGCACCTATGGCGACTTTGGGAGAGAAACTGTCTCGCTTACTCTAGTGCTATGACTCGCGCTAACAATGAAAGGATGCACTAATGGACGAAAAGGATTGTAGTGGGTGTAATTATAGAAAGATTGCCGTACAATGTTACAAGTCTATAGATAAAAACTGTCCATGTGCTATATGTATTGTTAAAACAATGTGCTCTGAATCATGTAATGTATGGCATCAATGGTATATAAATAGAGAGAGGAGACCCTAATGGATGAAAACTGTGATGGATGTATATGGAACTATGATGGATCACTGTGTGTAAAGTGGCAGGATGGAAACTGTCCATGTGGGAGATGTGTCGTTAAACCGATGTGCCAGGATCCATGTGACACATGGGGATTATGGTATACAATAGAACATGCAAAAAAACAAAGAAAGGATGGGTGGATATAAAATGGTAGACTTAGATTATAACAAGTTCTATGAAGAAATACATAATAAGAAACATGCTAACATAACAAAACATGAGCTAAGGGAAGCTATTCGTTGGCCTGTTGAGACATCTCCCGAAGAAGAGGATGTCTCTGATGAGGATATAAACAGTGGATGTTAAAACAAGGCTAGTTGATTTCAGTAATAACATATTAGAAGAATATGATATTGACTTGAGTAATAGACCAGTAAGCCCATGTAATGAATGTCTGGTATCTATTATGTGTAAAAAACTATGTCCTGATGTAACCAATTATCTATTTGATTATGAGACATATGATAGAGCCTTAGAAAAAACTCTTATACAATGTGCAACTAACTATCCTCTAAATATGGAAATATTTGAACTGAGGTCTCATAGGAAGGGGGAATATAAAAAGTGGGTAGTGCGAACATATAGGGGAAGGATACAAAGCTTTAAAGAGAGGAATAAAGATGACAAGTCATCAACTGGTCGATAGTCCATGTAGTATATGTATAGTTCGAACTATGTGTGATAATATATGTCTAGAGGGAACAATATATCTAATTGAACATGAAGTGGCTGATGAACCAATGCAACGGGTTTTAATACGTGGATGTGATCCTAAGTATAAATCAGACACGATTACAATAAATTCAAACCATAATGGTCAATTCAGGACATTCAAAATGGAAATTAGAGAGGGTCAAATAACATCTTTCATGCTAACAACTAGAGATCCATTCGATTTAAGGAAGGAATGAATCCAAAAAAAAGAGATAGGGAGACTAGTCCTATTCTCTTTTTTTGAGCTGTCCCGATGATAGACCTTGGACATTGCGTTTGCTCAGGTTGCCAACTCTTTATTAATCTATACCGCTGGGCCGCCGATCACCTCTCGTTCATTATCTGGGAGACTTCCTATTTTCAAGCCTTTTGGGAACACCCGACTAAGTACTTGAATACCATACTCATCAAGGTCATCCCCACGAAGTGCTGCGTTAAGGATATTACTAATCTGCTGAATAACTTGAAATCTAGACTTCATATCCAACAGAAGCTTTTCTTTTGGAACTACAGTGTGAAGGCCACCATACTTCGGATGGCTTTTGGGAAATTTCACCTGAGCCATATCACTGTCCGGCTCAATATCAGTATCCACATATAACTTTGTTCCCTCCGGGATAATAATCCCAGAACTTCTTACCGCTGTACTCTCTCTAAGATATGCTATTTCCATAGTATTACACCTCCACCTTTAGATTTTGTATTCTCCAATATGTGTTTTCGATCAGTTCTTCCTGGTAAACTTCGGTTTGATAACTGCTATCAAGTTCCTCAATCACTTTGAAGAACACATACGAAGCAGCTAAGAATAACCAGCCAATGATTATAAGCACGATTGTTTTTTTCATAGTATTTATCCCCCATATTTAAAGTCTTCTACCATTTCATAGATGATGAGATATAACCTGAACACTGCAAAGAGTATCCACACAACACCAACTATCACTCCAATAAGAGAGAACATAATCCAAACCGGATCCGCAAACATAAATCGAACCAAGTTTATAGATACTAGCAGGGTTACAGATACATATAGAGCGACTTTCATGAAATTAAAGAAATTCATTTTTTCACCTCCCTATAGAGTTTTTATATAGACCGTTTATGATGCGAGTCCCATAGGAACTCTTCCCTTATATGCCTTTAATGTAATCAGTGGAGAGACCGTTATACCACCTTCCATAAGCTTCTCCACAATCGGTCTATAGGGAACCAATATATCGTCGAATATATGACCGCATATATCGCACTTTGTATATTCGCCCCTGATGGTTAATGCAAGACCCTTTGTAGGACTCTTATGGGGCATGTCAATAGACTTACATCTGTTACATTTGATTGAAAATGGTAAGTATGCCATAGTGTATATCCCTCCTTAATTGACTAAGAATTGTTTGTCTTTATTACATATTAATATATATAAGGAATTGATCTATATGGTCTATTGGATACTGTCCAGGGCACTAATCCGACTGTTTTTTTGGATCATTCGACACTCAGGATGGGGGTTTGCTCCAACCGACTAGGAACGGTATTTGTTCGTTTGGGATAGGGTCATTAGATAGTTAGCGGGACTGTGAGCAGGGTTTTGCTCGAGATTTAAAGCGATTCAAATACCAGGGACAAGAAAAGACATAGGGTTTCTTAATCGGGATTTGTGGTTTAGGATGGAGATGTAACCTGTTCTAAAATTTTCATCTCAAAAGAGATATGGTAATTTAGAATGGATGTCTAAAATTTTTACAATATTTTTTTTCTTATTCTTTCCTTAATGATAGGTGTCCAATACTTATATTTTATAGGGCAATAATGATTACCTTTACACATTATTTTAACAAGACACTTCCCGCATGGGCACCCTTCAGAAGTAATTCCAGATCTCATACAATATGAACTGGGATAATTTTGACTACAACCAATACAACTATCTAACATTTAAACACACCTCCAAAATTTTTTAAAAAAATTTTACCATATATAGGGATTTACAGAGACATCTAACTGAGTGGTAGATGTCTCTGCTAACTATCCCATATATCTCCCGGTCGCGCTTTGCGGGGCCTGTCGAGAATGTCCCTTTATTAATCGTTGATATCAAAAGCAGTGTTATAACATTGAATGGCTTTGATCCAGTCTTCTCCGGCGTAGATAATATTGTTGAGATCATATGAATCATTGATATAAACAACATACACAATGACAGGAATGGATGGCATCGCCGTTGCATGGAAATATTTTGTTCCTCTCTTATCTATATCTGATGCTATCACATGACTAAATGAAAAAGTTTGTAGATCTAATATGTCTAATGTGTGTTTCATGATATCCCTCCTCCTATAGGATTATTTTTTGGAATAATAAGTTTATTCCTTTTGTATCATTAATTAATATATATAGAATTAGCAACCAAAAATAACGGTGCCGCCGGCAGCTAATTATCTCGGACAAAAAAAGAGACACCCAACAAATGTTAGATGTCTCTGCTAACTAAGTGCTAAATGTGTCTATATCCTCTCTATCAAAATAGTAATCATCTCCATTATCTTCAATCCATGAAGGTATCATAGAATGATACCAATCTGACCACTCCTTACAACTACATCTAGGAATCATTTTAACTATACAATTCACACAAATGCATTGCCCCTCATTATGCTCAACACATGACAAATATCTCTTTTCTTTTAGCGATGCATAGATTCTACAACCATTACAGTGTTCATTATCTGTAGTAACTTTAATATAAAGATTATTCTTTTTTCTAATCATAGATAACATTTTTACTTTTACTCTCTTTCTTTTCTTTTCTCCTCTATTTTACCCTTAGTTTCGTCCAATAAGTTCTCTCCGTCTATTACGAGTTTTGAGACAAATTCAGAAAAGCCACCAGCTTTCTCACATTTTTGAATTGTTACAACTAACAATATGATAAATACTATGATAAGTATTGTTTTAAACATTATTATCCTCCTTTCTAAAAAAAGAGACAACCCCATAATGGCTAGATGTCTCTGCTCACTAACTGTTAACTATATTCCCTCATTGCCACCTGAATGGTCCAGGGTGTATCAACAGCAAACCCTGCCCTATCCAATTTCAAAACTCCTTCAGTCCCAAAATCATAGTGCCCGAAATGAGGTTCAAGTTTCGCTAACTTCATGTAGTTTTGACATGTACGAAGACTTATATCGAAGGTCTCTTTCACAAAAGTTTGCCAATTTCCATGACCTACATCCTCTTTCAATTCAAGAAGTTGTTCTCCAATTCTGACAGCACGATCTACATTTCCCTCATTTGAAGTCATCATACAAGTTTGAATCTCCCTGCTTATTTCAGGTGCTTTACGCATAGTAATACCTCCTTATAAAATAAGATTTATGTTTATTAGTAATTAATATATATAGGGATTCCATCTAAAAATAACGGTGCCACAAGGCATTTATTACATGGGTTAATCATATTAGGTATCTTCTTCTTTATAAGCAAGATGAATACAATTATCTTCTCCTATAAAGCATCCCTCACAGTTATCCATAAGACTCACTCTCCCATTTATTCCATGGATCGCATCCCACTCGGCACATAGTTTTAACTAGACAGTAAGTACATGGGCAGTCTCCATTTGAATTTCGATCTCGAGTTTGTTTAAAACAACCAATAACACATCCTATACAGTTATCTATACAGTTATCTACACTCATGTTCCATGGCTCCTCCAGCTTATGATTATTTACCTCCTTTATTTAAAAAAAGAGACGGGGCTGGCGTGCTCACACCCCCCGATCTCTTTTCTCATCCTCCGGTCGCGCTATGCGGGGCCTGTCGAGGATACCTCTGCTAACTATCATAATGTATTACCTCTTTGTTAATTTTGTCTCAGAACAATTGCTGATAACTCTTGACCCGAAACCGATACCCCAACAATTAGCCGATTTGATTATAGTATGGCCAGTGGTATGAATAGGGGGTTTGATTGATTTTACATCTTTTCTTATGCCATATACTAACGATTCAGAAGGATCTGGATCTTCTTTGTTTATTCTGTAGAAATTATATATAGAAGTCCCCGTATATAATCCCCATTCAAGATTGGCGTTTCCACCATTATCATCTATCATCCACAGATCACCATCATTGCTACTTGGAGGACTGCTGATAATGTAAAGTCCAGACTGAGCCATTGTAGCTAAAGTATAACCTCTTGTGAAAGAACTTTTTCTTGTAGATTCGAAGCTTGTCAATGTAGTGTTGGCTATAGCTTGTAACAGGAAACCTCCACGGCCTATCATTATTCTATCTGATTGACTGAGGGCATCATAGTTGGTTACAACTTCGTGCATTCCTTGCTGGTCTATATCACCATCCACCAATTCTGCTGCCACATAATGACCTGCTATATGGGTTGCTGCACTAGCGGCTGCCCCTATCAGCATCTCTCCAACATCTTCTGCTTTGACTGCTTCATTCACATCAACACCAAGAATATAAAACTTCATTGATTTTGATGATGCACACCCACTAAATCCGAGACATAATAAAATGACACAAATAATATATTTCATAGTAACCCCTCCTATAGGATTGTTTTGGGAATAATAAGATTATTCCTTTTCTATTGTTACTTTTACATTGTCGCCTTTCTGGAAACCATTCAAAGTGAACAAATGAACTTCTACTACAAGATAGGTATCTTCTGGCAGATCCCATACTTTCTCCTGTACTATCGATGTAGTTTCATATTTTTTCTTGGTCATAATTCATTCCTCCTTTCTAATATCCTCTCGGCTAATAATGACGCTCTTCATATTTATTAAAGATCTATATCTCTATAGATTTTTATGCAAACCCAGTTACCAATCTATCAAACTCGCACGATTTAAACTTCAATTAATATGAAAAGCTGTTCCAATTATTATTATCCTCTTTTTTCCTTTGAGTCTGCCTCCTCCGGAAGCCTTACCAGGTAATCAAGAAGTAATAATCAAAACAGTCATTATTAGCAGACAGAATATTAGTAGAGACATCCAACTGAGTGTTAGATGTCTCTACTAACTATCATCCACCTCAATATTTTCCTTCGCATATGTAATTGTCCCATTCAGGACAGCAGTCATTATTTGCCTTTTGATCAGGATTACATCTCATTACTTTCATCAAACAAATATTACATGGTCATGATTCATCATTAAAAGTATAACATATTAAATCCTCTATACTATAAAGAGGACACCCCTCACAATTCTTAGACATAAAATAATCTCCTTTTATCCCCCGATCGCGCTTTGCGGGGCCTGGTGGGGATTTTATCCACCAACGGGTTTTCTGTGGGATCTGGGCGGACTGTTGTATTGATAAGAAACGTACCGTTTTTTACTTTTCTTGTATTTGTGGATAACGAAAGGACTGATAACAATGATTGTAGCGATGGTTGCATAAAGTGAAATCAAGAATAGATCCATTTTTTATCTCCTCCTTAAAGTTAAATAAGTTTAATAATTTATTATTAGTAATTAATATATATAGAATTAACATCTAAAAATAACGGTGCCGCCGGCAGCTTGCTATCCCGTTAAATATCTTGATCTTTCACATCTCCTTTTTTTAAGCAATGTTTTTGGACACTATAAGGGGGATCCAACTTAAATTCTGCTCTAATACTATTCACAACACTTCTTACTCTGTTAGCTCCAGAATCTTTAGACCCCTTTGGGCGCTTACTATTTTTAGTAAAGTAATCACATATTATAGAACAATGAACCTGGCTTAATATTGGAGCAACACCTCTATTGTTACTATGTACCATAGCATTACATATAGCAAATGTTATACAGTCTTTACATGGAATTTTACTCATTTGCTTTCTTCCTCTTTATCGTCTTTGTATTTATCGATTGCATCTTTAGCTATTTTCTGAGCAGTCTTCCATAATCCAACTTCAAGGGAAACTATTTTATTAAGAGCATTTAATAACTCACCAATCGAAGCCATTGTATCTTTCCTTTCTGCTTTTATTTTGTTTTTTCTTAATATAATAATCTTTAATAGTTAAGATGATTGCTATAATTCCACATAAGATAGCCCATGCCACTAGAAAATCAAAGTCATATTTTGGTTTAGATATTATTCTTAGGAATACAGCAACAACAAACATACTATAGAAAGTTACTTTAATAGACATTAATTTATCCTCCTTTTAAAAAAAAGAGACATCCCTTAACTGGGAGATGTCTCTCTATAAATCAAAGATCCTATTTATGGATTTTGATCTCGCCGACCTTTTCATCATCATTGACAATCATAACAGTTATTCCTGTTAATGTCTCATCATTGAATCTCATGTATATCAAGCTGACTTCCTCAACAATTCTATTATTGCTGATCCCTACTCCAGTGTTAAATCCAAAGAATAAACCTCTTTGGGTGCGTGTAGTTTGGGTTCCGGCTGGTGTCCCACAGTAATACTTCACTCTATCTATGGGATCGCCTTTTTTAATTTCCTTCCCATCACATTTTAGGACATTGTCTGATATATCAATTTTGCCCCTATGCCTTTCTGCGGCATCAGATTCAGAGACTCCAACAGCAATCATAAGAGCAACACCAATGAAGAAAAATATTACTGCTATACAAAACCATCGAATCATCAATCTTTTTAATTGTATTACAATGGGATCCTTCAAACCATATCCTTTTCTTAATCTGTTCTCCCGATCTTTTTCAAATGGACTTGCTTTTAGTAATGCAACAATTGCTAGAATCATTGCTAAAGCACCTAGAATAATCATAATGACACCTCCTTTTAATTTAAATTAGGTACCCCGCAGAGGGGTCGAACCTCCTGTGCCGCTTCGTAAAAGAACGGCTGCTCCTAACAGCAACGGGGTATGATAACTATCCCAATCTACTATCATGATCAAACATTTTAACAAATTGTTTTGCCATACCTTTTACTTGGCCTTGTAGTATAATTCCCCAAGTGTCTCTTATTTTTTTTACTGAAAGAATCTCAAGTTTCTCAAATTCCATTTCCCCCACTTCGACATACATTCGGGCAAGAATGTGACATATTGAATCTCCCTCTGAAACTGATCCGATGATATTCAAACTCTTGAAATCAACTCCTCCTCCTGCTTCAGAAGCCATCTCTACTGAGTTACGTAAGAAATTTGCGAAGAAGTCTATATCAGACATTTCTTTTATATCTTCTATGGTTTTTTCACTCCCAAAGAGCCCTTCAAAAAGGCCTGCCGAAAACTCTTCAGGGAATTCTACAGAAGATGCTTCTAATGGGGATGTTATCATAGATTTAAACTCTTTCAATGCTTCTGGAGTATACAGTTTAGCAACCTCGTTCCATTCCTTCTTCTGTAGCTTTATAAAATACAATTTGGCCAAGAATTCTTCCGATTTAACTACATTGTCTTTTACCATTGTAATATCTCCTCCTGATAAAATAAGATTTTGTTTATTAGTAATTAATATATATAGAATAAGTCGCTAAAAATAACTATCCGACCCGACCATAAACTGGTGGCAAACCAAAGAATCTTCGAGCATTATCAATTGTATCCAAACTATTAGAGTCTATATATTCAAGCAATAGAGAACAATCCTTAGACCGTGCTAGATTGGTCACATCCTCAAAAGGGAAAGTACCGATTAAACTTTTACATATAGCTAATACTATACAATTTTTACATGGGACATCAGTCATCATAAGTATTTTTCTTTCTATGACTAAGAAGTCTCATAGATAAAAATGGATGACCGATTTGATCTCTACACCATTTATGCATCGCATCCTCATCTTCGAACTCCTTCTCCCAAGGCTTCCCGTCAGGAGTTTCCTCATTATATGTTTGGAACGTTCCTATAATTGTCATAGATTTAATCCTTTCCTTTTATTAGTTTCATTAGATTTTTAAATACTATTATATTCATGGACAGCTTTCGCTATATCACTTCCAGAATATATAACAGATCCAGCCCTGCATACATTGAATAACATAGATTTTATAATAGGGTTTACAGTCATTATAAGATCTTTGTGTTCAGTTCTTCCCCTGATTGAAGCTAAAACATGTTCAATTTTAAAATCCTTTAACTCTTCAATACTTATTTGATGTGTCATTTAATTCTACCTCCTTCCTGAAAAATCTGGCGGGCTCACAGTTCCAGAAATTACTTGCATTCCTGGAACTGTGACTTTACCTCACCGCGGGATTAGTATAGGAGCTGTCTTTCATCCTTGCGAGAATCAGACGGGCAACCTGCCAGAATTTATTTATCCTATTTTAATATGAAAATCAATCTCGATGAATCTCTTGATGAATCTCTTTGCTCTCTTGAATTGGTCTCGGTGTTTTCTTTCTCTACATAACCAGCGGCGTTTTCTTTCTTGACAATAATCTTCACGCCTTATATGCCGAAAATCGTAATGCCTACATTTACAACATATTCGCTCATCTACATATGCAAGAGAGCAAGTAACTCCATGATAAGGACACTTTCCCCGAAGCCCATGGTCACTATGTAGATCAGGTTTATCCCAATCACATGCATAGAATTTACAATTACAACAAACTCGCTCATTACCCATACCTTTAAGATCACAACCAAAACATCCACCATGATACGCAGCTCCACCACGATAATATCTTCTCATAATTTCACCTCCTTGAAAAATTTAAGTTTAATAATTATTTATTAATAATTAATATATATAGAATTAGAATCCAAAAAAAGATCAGCTAGCTACCCTGATCTTTTTTGTATAGGTTCTGTACCTAAGCTCTATAGTTCTAGCTTTCTATCCGTCTCCGGCATTCAGTTGCGATGGTTTCCACATTCTGAAAGGCATGATACCAACCTGTTACCATAATTGCAAGACTCACAATTCCAAATACCCAATAGAACCAAGGCATTGAACCCATCACTTCATAATAATGAAAGATGTTCCATGATAACCAGACACCAATTGAAAACACTATCCAAAACCCAAACGCTTCTTTCACATTTCTTCTTAAGTCTTTCATAGTGTAACCTCCTATTAAAATAAGTGTTGTATAACTCCTTTATCATTCATTAATATATATAGTAATTATTTCTTTCTTGGGTAAAATGGGTATCAAGGATGCTTTTCTATAATTTCATCAAAATATTTCTGTCTTATTTGACATTCAAAAAATTTTTTACACATAGCTTTAACTACACAAATACCACATAGGACATTTTCCATTATTCAATCCTTCTAAATCACACCCTTTTAAAATCCAGAAATAGTACCCACAACCAGTACAATGTTTATTTTCCATCTTCCTCCTTAAAAAAAAGAGATCAGGCCATAAGGACTCCAATCTCTTTTTATCGCAACCTCAAGAAAGGTCCGTTGACTTGGGACCTGCCACAAGCCAGTTCTGCCACCAAATCAGAAGTATGCGAATTTCATTTAATGAAATGTGAAATTTTCAAATTCCATTCCCAAAAGTTCAAGAGGCATATCTTCATCTATGAGCGTTTCAGCTAGGCGTTTATTCTCTAACCATTCTTTTATCACTGGACACATATCACGGCATTCATGTCTACCGGGACATATAGCACAAGGACTATTTGGATCCATTCGAATTACCTCCTTAAAATAATTAAGATTTTGTTTATTAGAAATTAATATATATAGAATTAAGAACTTAACTTAATTTTTTAGATTGGTTTTTATACCACTCATCCCAACTTTCACATCCATAATCACACATCATTTTAACAAGACAATTCGTACATGGACATGAACCATCTTGAATTTTATAACACCTTATAGCTATTGTTTTATATGAGCACCCATCACATTTATTCCTCATTATCTATATCCCACTTATCATGATCATCACATATATTGTAGCACATCGGTTTAACGACACATATCCCACATGGACAGTTTCCATCATCATTATAATAATTAGAACATACATTGCCTTTAGCGTAACACCCATCGCAATAATTATGATTTATTTCTTTATAAGGATTCATATTTAAGATCCTCTTTAAATAAACGCCATTCCCTCCATTTATAGCACCAATCCTGACACATCATTTTTACAATGCATTTGGAGCATGGACATGAACCTTCTAGATTAAATTCTCTTACAGAATAACAAGCTCCAATATGGGAGTCACCGGACAACCTTGACAGTTTGGACGATCACCACCCATAAGAGTTGGAAAGAAAAGCGGGCTCTACTACAGCCTTTTTTTCTTTATATGTTGGGAGTTTATTCCATGCTTCATATGCTTCTTTGTCACCTCCATGATAAAACATATAACTTGCATCACACACGACTTCAATGACATGCTCTTTCGGCATTACTGGAGGTTGCCCATTATCCTCTAAGGCCCTTAAAGAATCACCGCCAATATAATCCCATGTTCTTAAAGCCATATTTTGTATTCTTGTTTTCATTCTCTCATCCATCTTTTTCCTCCATATTCAAATGTTTTTTAATCTCATCTAAATCATCTTGAATGTGTATGAGTCTTTCTGTTTTATTAGATTGTTTCCTATGTTGAAGTATATCATCTAAAACTTCTGCTTCTTTTCTACCTGAGACAAATTCCCAGATGTAATGACCATATTCAGAAATTAGATGAACAATAACCAAAATTGATAGTATGGCATCCCAATATTTCCATGCCATTAGTGATTGCATTAGATCAAGCATCATCTATCTCCTTTTCAACTGTTGGTCTTTCCCCATATGCGTCTAGATCTTTTGGAGCGTCAAATAATAAACTCATTTCTAATGCGCCTCTAATTTGGTTAAGAAAAAGCGTTTTACACATTGTCCATTCATAGTTTGCAACGCATCTTCCATTTCCGTTTTTAGACCACTCTCCTTCTTTAATTCCATTCTCCCGCATAATATTATAAAACTTTTCTTTTAAAGTTTTTATCATTCGTTTGTTTACGGGCATTTTAATAATGTCTTCTGCTACTTTCCTCATCTTTAAATTTCGTTTATCATTTTGATTCATTTATTATCTCCCTTATATATTCCTTGGGGGTATTGTCTGTTATACCAATCGCTCCATTTGTCACATACCTTTTCATCGTTACACATTGGTTTAACCACACATGAAGTACATGGGCAGCCCCCCATTAATATTAATATCATTTTCTGCCTCGCATACCATTGATCCACATCCTATACAATGCCCATTTTTATTCATAGTCTCTAAACTCCTTCTATAAATATTTTTTGGTGAACCCATTCCTCTTCCCTATCACAAGTACAATAATGAGGCATCATTTTAACTATACATGTCATGCATGGGCAGCTTTCATCGCTGTTTAATATTGTGCTACATGGCAAAGAGTAGCAGTTTGGGTAATGGCTGCACCCTTTACAATATGGATTTTTACTCATAATCTCTAACTGCTTCAGCTTCAGCTGGGACTCCAACTGGTTGAAGTGGAACTCCATCTTCAGATAGTTCTGCATACCTGACAGTTAACATTGAACCAATATCATTTGGAAGATTTAGAAGCATTGCTTTACGATCTTCGACTGTGCCTCTTGGCCTGGCATCAAACTCTATTCCTGTTTTGCTAATGCATCTATATATGATACATCCCTCATCAGTTCCGGTACCTTCTTTTCCACCAACTATTTCAAACTCATCATCTTGATATGCTTTTACTTTTTCAAGATCATCTGAGTTATATTGAAATAGATATATTCCGTTTACATTCTTTAACATGGCTCCTTCAAAACCATTTTGAACACAATCATCGTGATATGCTTTTGCTTCAGCGTAGTTATGAACTATCTTGCTTGGGGAAAATTTAATAGGACATATCATATCAGAATGATTTAACTCTAGTTTTGTTACTTCTTTCATAATCCATTTTATTCTTTCTTCAAATGTAGGTCCAATCCAAGCAATATCATATAACCAGTATTCTAAAAGGTGTTGATCTGGTTTTATTTTTTTGGTATATGATCCAATCTTTTGAAGACTCCATCCATGAACATATAATTCTCCATGTACTGGAGCTGGAGCCTTAAGTTCTTTCAACCACGAATCAAGATGGGCAAGAGTGTTAAATAAATGACCACCTCTTGAATGATGAATCATTTGAAAATGTTCTACATCGATTTCAGCCAAATTACAAATGCCATTGAACTTCGGTTGAATATATGCGGGATATACAATCTTTCCTTTACCAACTCCCTTTGCGAGCTGAGGTAGCATGAGTCTTGGTTCATACTTAGGACCAACATTAGCAGAGCCATTTTTATTAACCTGGGGGTCGAGTAAGCCCAAATCAAACTCATAGTTGGCAGCTCTCTTAACTGTCAGCTGTGATTCAATTTGAGATTTAGCTTGCTCAAATGGAGTTGTTTCATTTGCTTTTCCAATATTCTTTCCCTTCTTTATTAGCTTTGGCATTGGTCGAATCTTCTGACCAACATAACCAGACTCAACAATAATAGATGCCGTATGGTTATCATGTTCTACAACTTTCGCTTGCCATTGTTTCAATTTCCCTGTTCTACTTACTCCGAATAGTGCTGGAAGTTCTACGTTTTGCATTATATTTCTTTTCCTTTCATTTCTTTATATCTTTGTCTCCATGCATAATTCCAGTATATCCATTTTGTGCAATCATCTTCTTTATCATGTTTACACATTACTTTAACAATGCAATTATGACACGGGCATGAACCATTAATTCCATAGCATACATGAAAGCATGTTTTCTCTACTGAACACCCTCTACAGTTTGTCATCATTTTATTAGTCTTTTAGGTATTCATATTCAAGATCATCAGGCTGTTTTCCATATTGCATCTTCATTGTTTCTATTTTACTCTCTGCTGCTTTGGGCAGAGCGAATCCTCCCACAATGCCTTTACCATGACAATTCCACCTTGGATCTAATTTAGATTCTAACCACCATGATCCTTCTTTCATACTCATATACATTCTCCTTTCAGAATAATTATTTTGATTTGCATGTCTTCCCTCCTTAAGAAAAAAATAGTGCCCCTAAAAATTCGGGGCACTACTTGATTAAAAACTATATTCCATTGCAAGTTCGAGTTCCTTAAGCACTTGTTCATGAACTGTATCTGGAAGACGTTGACCTGTTTCAAGATCGATGACTTCAAAGATTGATAAGGCTTGTTCAACTTTTGAAAACCAAACCCCATATCCACAACCGTCGATATAAACATTTTTTGTCATTAGACTTTTCATAGTACTACCTCCATCATCGCAGATTTTTGTGCATTATTAAAAGATGACTCCCAACTCTCTTTCTCAGCTTTGATCTTCTGTTTTGTATGGCAGCTACAGATCTTCCCAAACATCCATGGAGGTCACGATCTGATAGTTCTGATGTAATAATGAGAGCGTCTTCATCAGCAGTGTATAGTTGACATTTATTTATTGTTGGGTGGAACTGATCATAGTATTTCTTTTTACCTGCTTGCCATATATCCGGATGTTTTACCCTCCATCTTTTATTCGGTGTCATTTTTTCACCTCCTTGGTTAGTGACTCTAAAAGTTGAAGACTGGCAACATTTGTATTGTATTTTTTTATCTTCTTTAATCGTCTGGCTATTTTTCCACCAGGCCGAAAACGATAGTGATTCATACGTCTTTGATGTTTGAATTTTTTATTCCCGTCTCTTCTTGGCATTGTAACTCCTCCTTGTTTACAATGTTTATTCGGGTTTAATTATGGGGCCGATAACGTAATTCTTTATTTTGTCTAAAACTAAATTTACTTCTGCTGTATCTAAGTTTGAGGATGTTGCTTGAACATGAAAATTATTTCTATCAATTTTTTCGACGAGAATGACTATACCAGCATTAGGACCTTCAATTTTTTCAGCATCTTTTAACATCCCCTCTACTGTTTGAAATCTGGTGTCTCCGGTTTTATCATAAAGATCTATGATCTTTCTTGCCATAATTCCTCCTTTGTAAAAAAAGGGAATGCCTCAATTCCCCTCTTCCTCTTGATTAGTATTAAACTTTGATAAGCTCAACTTTGTCGCATATGTCATGAGCTAAATTATAAATACCATACCCAAGTAAGTGTGTTGCTGCTGCATTAAACTTTTCGTTCGCAAGATACACAGTTCCACAATCCATCTCATGAATATTTTCCGGATAGTAATCCCCTTCATCATTTTTCTTTAAGGAAACCAATCTTAATATCATTCTTTCACACCTCCTTTCTAATTAAATTAGTAATGAATAACTTCTTACTATTAATTAATATATATAGTATTCACATATAAAAGGAAGGAGTGGGGATAAAAAAAGGGAACATAGTTATCCCTTTTTTGGAAGGGAAGATTCGCAACCCCATTCGTAAGTTTTGAATTCTATACATTCTTCTGAACACATAACTTTTACAACACAATTAGTACATGGACAAGAGGCGTTTATATTATAGTTGATATATTTACATCGAACGTCTCCACTCTCATAGGAATAGATTTTACAGCCTTCACAAAACTTATCCAAAATATTTCTCCTTTATTCGTCTGCTAAATTAATCAAATCCTCCATTTTTAATAAAAAAAGAGGACCTCCTACTCCCTCTTTTTTGGTTTAAGATTATCGTAAAGTCTGTCTTTTCCATGGTTCTTTTTCTATTCGATAAATATACCAGCCTGCGGATATGAAGACCAGAGCGGTTACAGTACCACAAATGACCCAGATAGCCCATTTGATATAAACTCCTATTGTTAAGGGCTTATTTCCTTTGATATCCTCATAACTGAATATGGATGCTATAAATAATCCACAAGCAAACCAGAACATTATCACAAACGTAGTGGGTGGCCATGTGAAATAGAACAGCACAGACATTAGACTACCCCATATGACGAAGAACCAAATTGGTACGACATTATCTTGTTTCATAAGTTTTTCTCCTTTTTAGATTGTAGATTGCTTATACATAATTCCCTATAATATAAACAATCCCACACATGACGGTGACTCCACAGGCAGTATACCCAAAAATGATTCCAATTACCTTTACAAACTCAGCATCAATATTCCACCACCATCTTGGCTTATAGTACTTGATGCTGCCATGTTTGCTTGAGAGATCAACCTGTACTTTTCGATTCTTCTTAATCATGATCAAAAGAATCAGAAATGCCACCGATGCAAACAATATTGGTAGATTCATAGCTCACCTCCTTACTTTTAATGTATTAGCTCCTGCCCGATTCAAGCTCATAACCTTTTATTTCCATGCACCCCTCAAACACTTTTCTCCAGACTTCAACTCGCTCATGATACTTGATGACCCCATCCATAGAAGCTTCATAGGCTTTGGTATTGCAGTAGTCTTTGTCAGCTTCAAACTGATTTTGGCTTTGCATCTTTAAAGGAGTAAAGAGTTTCTTGGGAGTTTGAGCACATGCTCCAAACATCAAAAACACTAGGGCTATAATCGTTAATTGTTTCATAAGATACTCCTCCTGTAAAATTATTGAACATCTTGAATTAAGAATAAGACATAACCAATCCACCATAAACTCGCCGCCGTTAATTCATACCACTTGAGTTTATCAATCAACATAAATTGATAATCGATTAATAACTTAAGGAGTTGCTTCAATGGTTCCACCTGGCCCATGAACTTCAAACCAATGAAGCGAATTGTCATGTTTGGCGAACATGTGGTATTGATCAATGCTATGAGTAATAACGATTGTAATATCACTTGAGATATCATTTATTTCCTGACAGGATCCGGTTGAAGCATATGTTTGATAATCAGTATAATATGCTTCCTGTGCTAGTACTGCTGTGTGAAGTGCTGACATCGCATCTGTATCAAATGCTCTCACTCGATAATATGCAAACTGAGGAATTGCAATAGCAGCAAGGGTACCAATGATGGCTATAACTATTATCAACTCGATGAGAGTGAAACCTTTTTCATCGCTTCTAATCTTTATCATCTTTTTTGGTTTTGATCTAGAACCGAATTTAAGAATCCATAACACCAAGACGACACCGATCATGATTGAGAAACTCCAGATCATAAAATCATCACTTTGTAAATAAGTCATAGTATTACCTCCTTTTAATTTAGTATATATTTCTTTTATTTTCTGTATTTTTTATTCATTTCTTTAACCAATGGATCAATAATTTCATCTCCCCTTTTAACGAGATGTTTAAGTTCATCGTCTTCAATGGTTGTTTCCTTGAGAGTTTTTAACAACATCGCCAAGGTCATAAGATCGGCATCATATATAATAGAACTCATTTGAACCTCCTTTTTTAGGTTAATAAATATATACAAATAGGTCTTTTATTTTCATTAATTAATATATATAGAAAAACGAAATAAAGGGAACAAAAAAATGTCCGTCCCTTACACCCGCCCGATAACTATATCAATAATTAATATATATAGAAAGTGAAACTAAAAAAAGGTAGGGGACAACTTATAAATAAGAAGTCCCCTACAGAAAGGAGATAGATAACTACATGTATACTATTAATAAAGTTGATCCGCGGCATACAAGCGCGAAACTCCAGTATATGAATATACTGGAATAACTAGAACAAATATCAAAGGAGATTTAGTTATGAATGATTATAATAAAGATAATTATGAGATCAAAAAATCTGATATTCATGGGCGTGGGGTTTTTTCAAATAAGAATTTTAGCGCAGGTGAATTGATTAATTTGGCTATTGATAATATGCAGGCAACACACTTCGGCGGATTCTTAAATCATTCTGATTCTCCAAATGCCGTTACAAGAAAAAATAAAAATAAGTATTATACTTTTGCTTTGGCTAGAATTAAACCAGGTGATGAAATAGCAGTTGATTATACTGTCAATAAAGATCTTGAGCAACCAGAATCTACATGGAAATATCATCAAGAAGCTTCGCCAAATAATGGAGTATTCACTGATACAAATCCAAAAGTAGATGATGAAACTATTTCTTCTTTATATAAAGGGACTGTTCCTCAAGGAAAAAATGCTGAAGTAGAAGTTGATGACGATGTTGAAGAAAGCACAACTGCCAATCAACCAAATCCTGGTTTCGCTTCTGGGATAGATAAGAGCCCGGACGATTCATATCTTAATCTTCTTAAAAAATCTATCAAACCAACAAAGATAGTAATCAATATAACTAAAGATAATAGGGGAGCTGATCCTTATAATAAAGTTCACTAAAAAATACCACACATAATAGTAACCATGTGTAGTATTTTTGTTTCTCTCCTATTTAGACGATTTCCTGTGATGTGTTGATTTTCTCTTTTTGGATTTTTTTCTCTTTGCTTTTGCCTGGAATCTTGCTTCCATTCGTTTCTCTCTGGCTCTGGCGTTCAGTATTGTTACCACCGTACTAAACGAAAGCAATCCAATGTAAAACCACATTTTTCCCATAGTATTTATCCCCCTTTTAATTAAACATTTTGAGTCTAGGTTGTGTGAAGACCAGGTCACCATTCCTCGGATTTATAACATAATCTTCATATATTTCAAGCGTTCGGAATTTTGGTTTTGTCTCTCTTGGGATGAAATGGAACATCTGGTCAAAGGCTAGAAACAAACCGGATAGTAATATTATAAATACTGAAATAGTCATAGCAAATACCTCCTTAGATTTATTCACTAATTAATATATATAGTAATTCATTTTAAATAAGAACAAATATAATGAGGTAAAAACATGAGAGAATCTTTTCCAAAAAAAGTTATAAGAGAGTTAAAACAGATGTTAGAAGATGCCCCCTTTCCGGATGAGGGATCTAAAAAAGATAGTAATGATGTTTTAGATGTTTTAGGGTGGAGACTTAATCTGGATGCTGAAGAAGATTCTGAGGAAGAGTGAATCTTTTTAAATATTAGAACAAAATCTAAATTCACTTGGGGGTACTATGATTAAAAGTCTTTCTATAATTTTATTGATATTATTGTTTGCAACAACTGGGATGAGTGCACCTTTATCATCACAGCCGAATATACTCAAAGAACAACCAATTCAATCTACTTTTTTATATCATGTTTTTATTCTAGACCAAGAAATTATTCCAGCAATTTATAGATATTTTGACTTATCAAACTTTAAAAAAGCTCCAACCATAGAGCAGCAAAAAGAAATTGGTAAAAATATAGAGACTGTATTTTCAGCATATACAGCCAAGTATAAATTAGATAAGATGAAGGTAACTTTACAGCTTGTGGATAATGATACAAAATTGATGCTTTTTGTATATTTTTATGAATACAACTCAAGAAGTTCACAATATACACTTGCTTCTATAGGCCGGCAAATTCCAATTTTTAAAATGATTAACAATTTTGAACTTGAAACTATGGAGTGATCGATATGACTGCAGATGACAAATACTTGACAAAAAATGATTTGGCGTTACTAATGGAAAGTTATCAGAATATGTTTTTAATGCATAAAAATATTTTAGATCAACAAAGTGATATGAGCGATGATCTGAAGAAAATTATAGATACACAAAATGAGATTGTAAAAGGTCAATCTACAGACCTTAATGAAATAGGTAAAATTGTTAATACGTTAGATTCACTTTCCAGCAAGTTGGAAAAGACATACGATAGTTTAGATACAACAGAGGGAAAATTGATAGAAAAGATAGATCAGCATAATGTCGAGCTTGTAAAATTTGCTGGGTCTATAACTAATAAAGTTTATTTAGCATGGGTGGGTAGTGCCACTGTTATTTTGGGTCTTATAGGTTTATTTCTTAAATTAAGTTAAGAGGACGAAAAAAGCATGGAGAAATTAAAAAAAGAACTTGAAGAAACAAAGAAAGAATTAGAAAAAACTAAAACTGCTATTTGGGATATGATGAATTATTCTAGTATGTTTGTTTTAATTCTTGACGATAAAATGTGTATTCAATTTATCAACTGGAGTTTAGCTACAGCACTTGGTTTTAAAAATGAAGACGAGCCTCTTGGAAAATGTTGGTTGGATTTTATTCCAATAGAGCAGAGAGAAATTATATCAGGAATACATAATTCAATTAAAAATGCCGACGAAGAAAAACATAGAGAAATGATAAACGATATTAAATGTGTCAATGGAGATGTGATGTCTATAAAATGGTTTAATACTAAAATAAACCGTGAACATGAATGGACTTTTAGTTTTGGTTTAGTAGTGGAAGCAGCCAATCAGGTTACAGAGGAATCTCTTAGATCATATTATCATGATATTATTCAGAAAGATCGAACTGCAATTTTGTCACTGAGGGATAAAATATTGAACGGGTCTGTAACTCAAGATGTAGGCGAACCAAAACTTTAATACACGAAAGGAACAACAATGAATTTAAAGAAGATGCTAAAAATTGAAGGGGAGAATTTAGATGGTGAAATTAAGAAAAGGAATGATGCTAAAGAGGTATTAATATCAGTTAAATATGCTGATGGTCATATTCATCACATCCTACCAGATGAGACAGTATCAAAAGAATTAGTTGAAGATGCTGCATCACAAGTCAATCTAGAGTTTTCCAAAGCAATTGAAAACCTCCCACCAGATGAAATCGTTTTTAAAAACCGTCAAGCGATTGGCGACATCTTAACCATGACAGCAGGAATACGAGATTTTAAAAGCGCTTTCCCAAATACCAGAGTTGGAGTAATAACAACTGCTATGCATCTCTGGGATCACAACCCTCATATTGATCATAACTTTAAAGACCCTGAAAAAATTTTAGAGATAGGACCGGGGTTTGCTACAAATAAATCAAACCTATGGAATCTACATATGTGTAATGCCTTCCGTATGGATATAGAAAACAAACTTCATATTTCATTTCCACAGGGACCAATACGTCCAGATATATGGATGACACAAGAAGAATATAAACGACCGCCCTTGATTGATGGTCCATATTGGTTGTTTGTTTATGGTGGAGAACCTGGTTGGCCTGCCAAGCAATACCATTTATGGCAAAGAGTAATAAACATACTAAAAGATGATATTAAGATTGTTCAGCTTGGAGTTAAGGGTCATCCATATCCGCATCTTGATAATACAGTTGATTATATTGGAAAAACTGAAGATAGAAACACTGGTCTTAGAGATCTTTTTAATTTGTTTTTACATGCTCAAGGGTCGCTTGGTTTAGTTTCCATGCATATGCATTTAAGTGCTGCATTTGGAAACCCCTGTGTAGTTGTTGCTGGAGCGCGTGAACCTGCATGGTTTACAAACTATTTTGGACATCAGTATATTCAATCAAATGGTACTATGTTTTGTGGTGATCATACAGCATGTTGGAAGTGTAAACTTGAAGGATGTCGTAATCTTATAGATAGTAAGATACCAAAATGTGTTGAGGTAATTGAACCTGAGGAAATTGCTGATGGTGTTAGAAAGTATTATAGAGGTGGAAGATTAGAGTATGGGAAAAAGATTCCTAATAAATTTTTTAAGAATATAACCCAAGAATCAAG
The DNA here is from genome assembly GCA_018221065.1 of Candidatus Aenigmatarchaeota archaeon. Taxonomy (GTDB): domain Archaea; phylum Aenigmatarchaeota; class Aenigmatarchaeia; order Aenigmatarchaeales; family Aenigmatarchaeaceae; genus JAAOXY01. The sequence continues at coordinate 21,599 of JAAOXY010000082.1, forward strand.
AGTGTTTGTCGCTCCAAAAACTGAACAAATCGATAATGACTATTTAAAGAAATGGGGATTCAAATGGGGTGGAGGATGCCTTACAGATAGAGATTGGATGTTTATGAAAGAGGCTATCAAAAAATATAAAGTTAAAAAGATTCTTGAGTTTGGTGCTGGTTTATCATCTCTATTGTTTGGAACCGTTGCTGATCATATAGTTACTTATGAAACAATGCCAGGATGGATAAAGAAAGTAGAGCCATTTAAAACTCCAAAGAATACATTTTTGCTTTGGGATGGAAAAACAATTCCTTCTGTAGATAAGTTTGATATGGTATTTGTAGATGGTCCGTCTGGTGGGGAAAATAGACAATGGTCAATCAAATATGCATCTGAACGTGCTGATCTGGTTATCGTTCATGACGCAGGACGTGTTCCTGAAAGAGAATGGCAAGCCAAGTATCTTGAACCTGAATTTGAGTTAATAGCTAAAGGCGGGCATCGATGTCACATGTGGAAAAGAAGAACAGCGATTGTAGTCGATACATCGAAACCATTAGCAAGAATGTTAACCACATGTAGAGGTTATGGTGGAAGCGAAAGATCTACTATCAATATAATGCAAATGTTATTAGATAAAGGCTATAGAGTAGAATTAGTACCAACCGGAAATATTAGTGGAGAGTATTTGAAAAATATTCCAGAGGGAGTAGTTAAACAGAATTGGGGACCTATATTAACAGAACCATCTGATTTGACAGTTTTTTATACAAGCGATACAATATGGAGTTTTAATAAAGAACCATATACTACATTTATGCCATATCTAAATACAAAAAGAAAGGTCATGGTTTTAAACTATAAAATCGGTGGAGCTGGAAATGTGGATTGGACTTTCGGTTGGGATAAATATTTATTCTTAAATTCTGAACATGAAGGGGAGATGATTAAGAGGATTCCACAAGCTGTAACTAAGGTGTTGGCACCACCAACTGATTTAACTGAATTTTTTAAAGTTCAACCATATTATGGATTCCCTCTAAAACTGATCCGGCATAGTAGTCAAGGAGATAATAAATATCCTGATTATATGAATGATATGATAGAGAATATATTAGAAATAAATCCGGGGATTGAGTTTCATTTTATGCCCCCAAGATCAGATTGTATGGTTCATCCACAAGTCCATAAATATGCAAAGAATCAACCTCCTGTATATGAGTTTCTGAAAAATGGAAATTGCTTCTTCTATCATTTACCCAATAATTATACTGAAGGAGGTCCTCGCACAATTGTAGAAGCTCATGCTTCTGGTTTATCAGTAATATGTGATAATCACTCTGGACCAAAAGATAGAGTTACAGATGAAACGGGTTGGCTGTGTAATAGTCAAGAAGATTATTTAGAAGTTATAAAAGAGATTATAAATAAACCAGAACTTCTCAGGATTAAAGGAGAAGCTGCCAGAGAAAGAGCTAGAAAAGAATTTATTCCAGAAAAATGGATAGAGGAGATATTAACATGAAAGTAAAAGTTGGAGATAAAGTTTATGATGGGAACGATGTTCCTGTAATGGTTATTTTAAGAAAAGAGGATAAGGAGAATATTAAAAACATGCATCCTGACGCAACAAAGTATTGTTCGTATCCAGAATCAATGACTGTTAAGGAAGTTCAGGAATGGATGAAAACTGAATAGAAAGGAGAAAAAATGAATCTAATAATTTCGCCTCATATTGATGATGAGGTAATAGGTTGTGGAGGAATGATTGATAAATGTGAAGAAGCATCATATGTTTATTTTTGTGGTGTTGAGGATTTTCATGAAATAAGTCAGTATGACAGATTAAAAGAAGTTAAAGATGTATCAGAATTCTTGAGCTATGAATGTGAAGTAAACCTTTTTTCGGTTGTTAATGGTTATAAAGTAGTAGATTTTATTGATATTTTTCAGGAAGTTATTAAGAGAGTAAAACCTGATAAAATATTTATTCCATATGCTTCTTATAACCAGGATCATCAAGCAGTTTATCATGCTGCTATGATAGCTTTGAGACCACATGACAGAAACTTCTTTGTTAAAAAAGTTCTGACATATGAGGGGATTGGAGCATTTCAATGGATGAACAATGATTATAAAGTTAATCATTTTGTTCCTATTAATGTTGATACAAAAGAATTAGCTTATGGTCTTCATAAGTCTCAAGTAAGAGAATTTAGATCTATGAAGCATGTTAGAGCTTTAGCAGAATTAAGAGGATCACAAATTGGTGTTCCTTATGCTGAAGCATTTATAATAGAAAGGTGGGTAGAATAATGGGATTAGTAGAAAGGAAGTATGGTCATTTATTAGAAATAGCTTTGGAGTTGGGAAAGACATCTTCAGTATTAAGAGTTGAAGATAATAGTTTTACATATGCTAGAAATCCGCAATATCTTTCAAAGTTAAAAGATACAAAGAAAAATGTTCAGGTTATGGTACCTTTTCCTATATATAAAGAAGCTGAACAGTTACCAATGAATGTTGATGTTCACTTTATAGATGGAGAAGATAATATAGAATATATATGGGCTTATATTCATAATGAAGTTAATAAAGACGTTGAACCAGCTCCTATCATTATTGGAAATAATTGTTATATACATGAAACTGCAATTATTGGAGTTCATGGAAATACATATGCTCTGGCTCCAGATGGAAGTCGTATTCACTTAAAAGAAATTGGCGGGGTTCGTCTTGAAGATGATGTAGATGTCGAAGCTTTGTCAATTGTCCATAGATCATGTTTTAATAATACAGTTATTGGTAAAGGTTCTAAGGTATGTGTTAAATGTAATATTGGACATAATGTTAGAATAGGAAAAAATTCATTAATAGCTCCTGGAGTCTTATTAGGCGGAGGCACTACAGTAGGGGATAATTGTTTTATATGGCAAGGGGTTATTACCCGAAGTTATATAAATATTTGTGATAATGCAATTGTGGGAGCGGGTTCTGTAGTTCTACATGATCTAAGGGAGCCGGGAATATATATTGGCTCTCCAGCTAGGTATGTAAAACCATATGATGAAACTTTGAGGTAAATTATGAAAATAGTTGTAGAAGATGTGTTTGGAAAAAATCAGTTTAATGCCTGTAAAGAATATAATAGAAGATTGGACGTTATGGAAATTAACATATCAAAGATACATAACAGTTCAAGTAAATCGAGATTTAAAGAAGGAACTTATGAAAGATGGTATAGGGAGGCTAATACTATTTATATGAATAATAAAAGAGATCAAGATCTGTTTGATAAACTGGGAAAAGATTTATGTGTTGTTATACCCTCTCATAGATATCAGAGAGTTTGGTTAAAGGCATGTTTGGAAGGAGTTTCTAAGCTTGGCTACTTTTCTATACTGGCTTATGATAATCCATTTTTTCAACCAGCTCATAAATTAGATGCAATGCTTCCATCTCCAGCAACTCTTATGTTGGCTGATTATTTATCTTTCAAACCAAGGACTTATCATAGTGGGGTTGGTTTTCCTCATCTGTGGAATATGTTGTTTGCTGTTACTCAAGCACAGGCGTTTGGTTTTAAATATATATTTTGTATCAATGGTGACTTTATTATGGAGAGGCCAGAGAATTTTGAACAGCTAAGAGATATGTTGGGGGATGGAGATATATTTCCTTTGGCATGGGATCCAAAAAGACCAACTTGTGGAACTGCTGCCTTTATAGCAAAAACTGACCATCAGGTAGAATTTTGGAGAAATTATGCGAAAACCTTTTATCAAAATATGGGAAACGCCGAAGCAAGGCTTGGGAAATATTATACAAAGAAGAAATTAAAAGTGGTCCATTTTGAGCCAGGCTCTTTATCACATCAGATGCCTAACCCTAAATCTACATGGTATAATACTATTGGTTTGAGGCATTTACATGCAGAGCATAAAATAAGAAAATGGAATAGGCAAGAACCCATTGAAGAAAAATATTTCGAGAAACAATTTTTTCCTCCTCCCGGAAAGAATATAATAGAGCAATATTGGAGGACTGGAGATAAGAAATTTCTTAAGCAATGGTGGGGAAAAGGAAAATAATATGGACACAAAAATTTATTATTATTTAGATCAGGTAGAAAAACTCAGAAAAGGGGAATGGGTGCCACCTGTAACTTGTGAAATTGATACGTCCAATTATTGTATGCTATCTTGTGATTTCTGTATGTATCAGAAATATATTGAAGGAGATAGAAGACATTTATCATATGATCTATATAATTCTCTATTATATGAACTTGATGAAATGGGAACCAAGAGTATAACATTTACAGGCGGGGGCGAACCATTAATGAATCCAAAGATAAATCGTATGATTGAAGACGCTCTTAAAATGGAGTTTGAAATAGGGCTGGTTACAAATGGTTTTTTATTAGACAAAATAAATAATCTTGATAAGTTTAAGTTTATACGAGTTAGTCTTGATGCTTCAAACCCAAGTATGTATCAAGATGTAAAAGGAGTTGATTGTTTTTCCAGAGTAATAGATAATATTAAGATGACTCTCGAAAAGAATAAAACAGTTGGTTTAAGTTATGTTGTTAATGATAGGAATAATTTTGATTTAGAAGAGGCGGAGAAATTAGCTGATAAACTCGGAGTATCATATTTACAGTTTAAACCTGCTTGGATGAATGGAAAAGTATTTGATAATTATACTTTACCCGGAGGAAAAAATGTAATAAAAACAAATAGGTATCTAGCAAAGGATGATCTTCCATGCCTAATAGCTTCTCTTATTGGAGTTGTTGGAGCTGATGGAGAAATTTATTTTTGCTGTCAACATAGAGGAAAGCCAAATTTTAGTTTGGGTAGTTTGTATGTTGATAGATTTGAAACTATCTGGAAACGAAGGTTTGATCTACATCCTGATATTTCAAAATGTCCTATGTGCAGGTATATGAATTATGCTGAGGCTTATAGAACAGTTTTGGAAAGGGGAACATTATTTTTTGAGCATAGGAATTTTTTATAATTAAAGAATATTTATTTTTAGAACAAAATATAAATTCGATTAAGTGGGGATCTTAGATGTTACGAGACACTATGATAAGAGGAATAGCATCTGGGACTTTAATATGGAAAGGTCCTTGGGTTGACAGTAGTGCCTATGTTGTCAATGATTTAGTCGAAAATAATGGTAGTTCGTATATTGCTACATCGGATCATATTTCTTCTCCAGTAACAGAACCAGGAGACGGAACTTCCTGGACTACAGTATGGGATTTAGTAGCTGCAAAAGGCGCTGATGGTACTGATGGAGTAGATGGTCTTAATGGTTTAGACGGTGTAAGTTTTATATGGCGAGGACAGTGGTCCGATTCTAGTTCATATATAATTAATGACGTTGTATATAATAGCGGTAGTTCATATATATCTACAGCAGATCATAACGCCAGTTTCCCAACAGAACCTGGGGACGGAACTTCCTGGACGACTGTCTGGGATTTAATGGCTCAAAAAGGTGACGATGGAGATCAAGGACCTCAAGGACCAGATGGCCCACAAGGAGATCCAGGACCTCAAGGTCCAGCAGGTCAAGATGGAGTGTTTGATAGGTGTGATCAATTAATACTTGAAATGGAAATGGAGTTTAAAACTTCATTTCTTTGTAATTATAAAGAGTTTGCATATAGCGCTCAAAAACTATTAATTGATGTTGATATATATACTGATGCTACAGCTAATGTTAAATTATTTCATAAGGACCTAACATACAATGCTCAGAAACAACTAATCCAAACTGATCTTACGAGAATTTCAGATGGTGCATTGTTAACTAGCATTTTTTCATATGACGCTCAAAAGAATTTAATTTCAATAGAGAGAAGCGGTTATTGTTCTTGTTCAAGTAGCTCTTCAAGTAGTCGTAGTTCAAGTTCAAGTAGTAGATCAAGCTCATCAAGCAGTTGTAGTTCAAGTTCAAGCAGGAGTTCAATCTCATCAAGTTCAAGTAGTGCTGCTATTCCAGAAGGAGCAAGAATAACAGATGATGGAGAAATTCGGATAACAGATGATGGAGAGACCAGAATTATAGATTAAGAGGAAAATAAAATGTCAAAAAAAATATCAGAGTTAGACAGTCCAACATTACCTTTAACTGGTACTGAATTAATGGAAATGTCACAAGATAGTACATCTGTCCAAGTGACCATTATACAATTAGGAAACAGCATTGGTTATGTTGACCGTGGTGATCCTTCTGGGGATGATCTTAATAAAGCAGGTATGACACTAGATAGTGCCTGGAATATTTGGGATGTATCTGCTGTGGTCCCTGCCGGAGCAACGGCAGTAGAATTGGAAATTACTCAGGTCAATACTAATGTTGGAAAGAGATTAGAATTTAGAAAGAATGGAAATTCAAAGGAAAAGAATATACTGGCACATAAACAAATAGTTTCCTCAGTCACAGAGGTATGGGGAGGTAAAGTTTCTTGTGATTCTAATCGTATCATAGAATATTTTGCTACTGGAACTGCTGTACCTTGGATTTCTATAGCAATAGTTATAAGAGGTTGGTACATTTAAGGAAAATAAAATGGAAAAAAAAATATCACAATTAGCAAGCCCAACATTATCTTTAACTGGTACTGAATTAATGGAAATGTCACAAGATGGTACGTCTGTCCAAATAACAATCATACAGTTGGGAAATAATATTAGTTATGTAGACCGTGGTGATCCTTCGGTATTTGATCTTGAAGAGGGTTCTATGATTTTAGATAGCGCCTGGCATATTTGGGATGTATCCTCAGTAGTTCCGACCGGAGCAGTAGCAATAGAATTGGTAATTACTCAGGTCAATACTATTGTTGGAAAGAGATTAGAATTTAGAAAGAATGGAAATTCAAATGAAAAGAATATACTGGGACATAAACAAATAGTTTCCTCAGTCACAGAGGTATGGGGAGGTAAAGTTTCTTGTGATTCTAATCGTATCATAGAATACTTTGCTACAGGTACAGCTGGAAACTGGACTACAGTGCAGGTCGTTATAAGAGGATGGTACATATAACAATTACACCGGAGGAAGAAAATGGCAGTGAGAGATGATCTGTATCGAAAATTTGGACCGAAGCTGATTGAGGCATTGGCCTTAGTTATTATGGATGAAATAAATATTTTGAGAGCACAGCATGCATTACCAGATAGGACAGCAAATGATATAGTTACAGCTATTGAAAATAAAATTGGTCCAGTAACCAGTTATGATTGGATGGATTCATAATATATCTAAGTAAAGCAAAACTTTAGAACAAAAAATAAATAAAGGAAGAGGTCAAAATATGGATAAGCATAGTGAAGAAGAATTGAGGGTTTATTCCCTTTTACAGAAGTTAGAAGAAAAAAAATACCATGAAAATGAATTGAAGAAAATTTTTGGCTATAAATGTCCTTTAAACACAACTAGACTTTATAAATATATTCATCTTGAGATTCCAAACATGCAGAATAGATTGTTTACAATTCTAAAAGGCGAACTGGTTACTGGAGATGATGTTTCAGGAAGAGAACCCATCTTGAGGGGAAAATATAAAATCACAGCCCTTATCGACGGGGTTCCATTTGTTTATGTAAAGAAAGGATCAGAATAATGGGAGAGATGATAGAATTTCCAAATGCAAACGAAGAGCAAAATAAGATATTGAATAAGATTGCTGAACAGAAAGCTAAGGAATCTAAAGCCAAAAACGATGAATTTGATAAGGAAAAAGATCGAGAAGAGTTCCTTTATTTATGGAAACATTTTGAAGCCCGACTAAATAAATATTTAAAAGATTATAAAGAGGATCTTCAACCAAAAGGCTATCATGGATTAGAAGTTTTAATTAGGATTAAGAAGGATGATTCCTCAGATGAATTAAAGGAGAAGTTTATTTTTAGTGATAAGTTAAAGTTATTCAAGATAACAGAAATAGAATAACGAGTGAAAGGAAACAAAATATGAATTGTGATGGGTGTACAATGTGTTGTAATTTATTACATATACCCTGGATGGATTCTCCAGCAGGGGAATGGTGTAAACATTGTGATGTTGATAAAGGGTGTAAGATTTATAATACATCACCAAAAAAATGCTTGAATTTTAATTGTGCATATAAACAGATGGAGAAAGCATCAATAAATCTACGGCCTGATAAATGTAGTGTAATATTTGAAAAGATTGGAGATAGAATCTTTATTGGAACTGTGGATCCAAAGGTGACCAAACTTCAAGAAATAGTATTTAGACAAATTGATGCTTTTCTAGCAGAAGGATTTTCTGTTGTACTATTTAATCAAAAAATCAAAGAGCCTTTGATTTATAATACTTTAGGAATTACACAAGATGAAGTTTGGAAAATTGTCCAAATGGAGGCACAAAAATTAGATGACCGCTCCTAATTATTCGACAGATTTAATATTAATTAATGATGCCGAAAGCGGTACATGGGTAGAAATGGGTTCTCCATATAATGCCGGTGGGGCACCAGATAATGGAGAGCAAGATTATTTTATTCAAGGTGCTGGTTGCACAAGTCAATCTCTTTCATCATCTAAATCTGGCCTATTATTCTCAATAGCATATGATAACGCTTCAGATTTAAGCGGCTCATTTGCAACAGATGATTGTTTCTTTATGTGGCAGGTACTACTTGCTGGAAATGCTATGGAAACTTTTGCTAATGGTGGATTGCGTGCAGTTATAGGAGCAGATCAAAATAATGCTGATGTATGGTTTAGTGGAGGAAGTGATTTCGGTAGAAACCCATATGGTGGTTGGCAAAATGTTGCTATTGATCCTACCTATACTCCTGTTGATCAAACAATTGGTGGCGGAAGTGGAGGAGCTTGGCAGTTTTTTGGATCTCTTATTAACACTATAGCAGCTATTTCAAAAGGACAAATGCATGGAGTAGATGCTCTTAGATATGGACGTGGTGAACTTATAGTGGAAGGCGGTGATGGCCCCAATGGTTTTGCTACATTTGATGGGATGGCTGCTAATAATGATTCTCAAAATAACAGATGGGGACTTTTTCAAGATATAGCTGGTGGATTTTTATATAAAGGTCTAATGTCTATTGGAAGTGATGCAACAGCTGTAAATTTTGTAGACTTGAATAAGGTTATAAATATTGATGTTACTCCCAGAACATATTCTACTTTTAATAAGATTGAAATCAATAACTCCAATACTAGAGTAAATTGGGACGGGATACTAATATCTTCTCTTGATGGAACATCATTATCACCAGGACAACTTGAAGTAACAGACGCAACTGCTGATGTTACCATGATTGACTGTGCGTTTACAGATATGGATACACTTATATTTCAAGAGGGGTGTGCCATTAATGGTACAACATTTCGTAGATGTGGATTAGTTTCTCAAAACAATGGAACTTTTGACGGGTGCACCTTTGATGAGTCTGATGCTACAGCTTCAATATTTGTTACAAATTTAGATAATATAACTAATAGTGATTTTACTAGCGATGGTCTTAATCACGCCATAGAATTAAGTACCGATCATGCTGGAGGTACATTTTCATTAGATGGATGCACATTTAATGAATATGCTATTTCAGATGGAGACACGGGAAACGAATCTATTTATAATAATAGTGGCGGAGCCGTGACGATAAATATAATAAACGGTTCTATTCCGTCTGTCAGAAACGGAGTTGGAGCTTCAACTACTGTAATATTATCTCTTGATTGGTATTTTGAAATTCAAAATGAAGCTGGAACTATCGTAACTAATGCAGAATTTAGAATATATGATGATAACGATAATGAATTATATGGAGTTGAGACAAGTAGTGGAACTGAAAAATATACATTTAGCGGAACTATTTCTGGAACTGATGCCAGGATAGTAGTTCTGAGCCTTGATTATCTATATTTTACACAGACTTTAACTCATCCATCAACATCAAATTCTGCAGCGGCACCTATTGTAATTACTCTTGTTGTAGACAGAGTTTATGATAATCCATAATTCTTCAAAGGAGGCGAAATGGATAGTAGATATTTTTATATAATAGATTCAACTCTGGATTCGTTTCGATCTTTGGAGTATACTTGTCGTGGTGAACCTCCTAAGAAGGGTGAGATAATAACACTAACAGATATCAAAACTAAAAAAATAAAAAAGTTTAAGATTGAATTTGTAAAAATTTCTAGTAATATATACATTCTAAAAAACTCGAATAATACTATAATTTTAAAAAGAAAATAAGGAGACATAAAAATGGCTAAGATAGTTGATCCAGATGATCTAAATCAAGGAACCGAAATTATCATTGATGCTACGGCATTAACAATTGCATTACAAGTTGCAGGAAATTTATCATGGGATGGGGTATCTTTAAAAGCCCTTTACTCATTTATTAAGGAAGAGTGGAGATATGATGCTGATCTTATTCCAGTAGTCTTTCCATTTACTCCTATTACTGATGAACAGTTTGAACTAATCAATGGATGGGATTTTGCTGATTCAACATCTGAGCTTCTTATTCGAGATGGTGGTTGGGCTGTAACCGATGTTGGTGTAACTTCAAAATCATTTTTTAATTTAACTACGCTTGGATCGTTTGAAGATTCAAACAATGATAGAGCTTATTATATTCAACAAGCAGATCAAACTGCTGTTATATATACAAATTTGGCTGGTGAGGTAAACCAGGGTATTCAATTCTTTCAAAATGGAGTATATGACTACTCTGACTTTTTTAAGATTTTCTTAAGAGAGCAGGGTAAAAGATATGATAGTTACGACCTTTTAACTGAACAGAATTTGACTTCATTGACTTACCGTAAGTATGCGTTGCCTTTATCAAACTCATTAGATGCTAATATTTCTGCTAGTGATAATGATATTGAAACAGATACTGGAGCCGCATATTCTACTATTACAGTATCGTACTATTCTACTGTGCAAAATAAAGATATTGGAGGTACTTTATATCCATTCCATGTTGTTATTGATGCTGCTGGTTTGACTAAAGATTTTGTTTATGAAAAGATTCAATATTTACTAAGGCAAGATGCTGATATTGATGCTGGCCCAGATTTTCTATATGTCTGGGGTACAGTAACAGATGAATTATTACAATTTATTGGGAATGATCTTTATACCAATCTAACATCATTTGGTGGAACATTTATCGAGAATCATAATGTTGACGATGAAAATAATATCTTTTTCACCGATGATAATGGAGTTGTAAGATTTTATCCATTTGTTTCAACTGGACAAATTAACTTTAATGATAACTTACAAAATGATCCAGATGCTTTCTTCTGGATGTTCTATACAACAAACCCAAGTGGAAATTATGGAACAAAAGACGCTATTATTGTTCAAGATGCATCGGATTCAACTGCAAATGATATTGCGGCACTTATTAATGGAGCAGCAGCATATCAATTTACATATGATTATGATAATAATAACCAGGGAGGGAGAACCCCTGCAACTGATGCAGATATTACGCTTGTAGCTATTGGATTAGATACTGCTCAATATGTTTCAACTACAGGAACGATTGCTAGAGCGAAGAGTCAACAATACTCATTAGTTGCACCGCTTGAAAGAAACTATTCAAATCCGTAAAATTTGAAAGGATAGATTTTTATGCCATTTAAAAATGGAAACATTCCTTGGAACAAAGGTAAAATTGGTTTACAGAAGGCTTGGAACAAAGGAATAAGTCGGTCAGAAGAAATAAAGAAAAAAATTAGTGAATCCTGTATTGGAAGAATATCTTCTTTTAAAGGTAAAAGACATACCAACGAAAGTAAAAAGAAAATGTCTCTTTCTAAAAAAGGAATATATTATGGAGTGAATAATCCTAACTATGGAAATGGAGAAAAAATGTTGGGCGAGAAAAACCCTGCATGGAAGGGCGGATCTTCGTTTCAAGGGTATTGTCAAGTATGGGGCGATTCAGAATATAAACATACTATTAGAATTAGAGATTCATTTACTTGTCAAAATTGTGGAATAAGCGAGTTATTATCTTTAAAAGTTTTTGATGAAGTTTTAAGTATTCATCATATAGATTATGATAAACAAAATTGTAATCCTAATAATTTAATTACTGTATGTAGGTCCTGTAATAGTAAAGCAAACAACCGAAGAGAAGAATGGATTGAAATATACAAGAATGTGATGGAGAAAAAATATGGATGTTGTCTTTGATGGAACTGCAAGGCTTATTATCATCAACACTGGGATAACAGAGATAGCTGCCGCTGATATTTATTCCTGGTGGAAGCAATGGGTTCTTGCTCAAAATGCAAATTTTTTAAGAGCATTCAGCACAACGGGAGGAGAACCTGTTTCGCCAACAACTGATATCTCAGCATACTTTTTTCTAGACAATGATTGGAGACTAAGACCGTGGGAAGGAGATCATCAACTTGTTATACAAGGAAATATCTTTGTTGCAGGCGGTGTTGGTAGTATTGTGGTGCCTACTTTAGGTGATTATAATGTTCTTGTGACTAGCGAAGTTTCCCCTCAATCACAGGCAGTCTCAACTGGAGTTGGAACAGTAGACGAAGTTAAAGATGCTGTTTGGGATACACAAGTTTCAGAACATCAAGATAGCGGAACAACTGGAGAGGCGTTAGATAAGATTGATAAGAATACTACCTTAATACCAGGGACACTATAAAGGAGATTAAGCATGCTACAGGGAGTTTTAAACGAACTTGTTTCTGAGCATTTTACTATTGCAGATAGTGATGGTAATTTAGTACCAGGAGTTGATCCTGCTTCTATTAGTCTCTTTGTTTATAATCCAAGCGGAACAGAAGTATCTGGCTCTGTTGGTGGTTCTATTTCAGAGTTGGGGGATGGAAATTATAAATATACATTTACCCCAGATTCTATCGGCGTATGGTATGTAGTTGCTACTCACCCAACGTATTTTCCTTGGGGTAAAACAGATGACGTACAAGTGTTTAATGTTGACATTGATGATGTTTATACTGAAGTAGAAAAAACTTTAGGACTATCTAAACATAATATGTTTATTGATGATGCAACTTATGATGAGTATGGGAATATGGTTTCAGCAAGAGTAAGGACATATTCTGATCCTACATCAGTTGGTACATCAAGCGATGTAATTGAAACATATCGAATAACTGCTGATGGAAGTGAATGTGGGCAATTCACCTTTTGGAAGCAAGTGGTTGGACCATAAAAGGAGATATAAATGAGCGTAAGTATAGCAACCGGTGGGATGTTTCAAGAGTGTTGTGGATCCCAAATTAGTACAGGAGGCGCTCCATCTGCTCCAGCATTAGCCGAAAAATATGAGCTAGATCCTTTTAGTGTAAAAATTATAAAAGTTTATTTTGAAGATGTTAAGAAAAAACACAAACTTCCAAAAATTTCTATTAGGGAAGTTAGATTTGATGATTTTTAAGAGAGGTAAAAATGTTATATTTAAATCCAAATAAAGAAAAGACATTGACTTTTGAAGTTCAATTATCAGGAGCTTCTTCAAGTGAGATAACTGGTTATGTTAGATTCATAGTTGAGGGAGTTGAAATTGGATTTCCTGCTATAATAAAAGAGGATGAAATACAAGCAGTTATAAGTCCATTGAAAAACTTTTTAAAGAATCCTTTAAAGAATGGTACTATTTTTGAAGCAAATCTAGAACTATACACAGAAGAACAAGAATATTTTAATGCATGGAAGGGCGAAATAGAAGTTAAGATGCCAGTTATGATTGAAGCGAAATTAAATGAAGAAGAAAAGGTTTCTGGTGTTTCTGTTAAAGCCAAAATGGTAGCGCCAAAAGAAAAACCATCACAGGGTAAAGTAATTACGGAAACTAAAATCAGCAAAAAAGAACAACTAAAAACGAAACTTAGAAACCTAACAGAAGAAGATATCTATAATTATATGGCGAGAGCAGGTACGAAAAATAAACAGATTCAAGAAATTGTTTTATCTGAAGCTCGAAAGAAAGCTGAGTCAGGAGACTTGTTAAAAGTATTCAAGGAAGTTGTAAACGCTCTAAAAAAACCTAAGAAAAGATAGGAGGAAACTCTTGAGATTAAACTGGAGACTACGCAGAAGATGGCAAATAAAAGAGTTTAGAAAGGCAAGATGTAAATTAAAGCAAAAGAGGAAATAAAAATATTACAAACGGAAGTTGAAGGTTCAATGAACCGAGGAGTTGGTTATGAAGAAAGAAATAAAAAACTATTGGAGAGCATTTGGGGTTAAATGTCTTGAAAATTTAGCATCAGTTAAAGTATGGTTTTTTATATTACCATTTATTGTCTCAACCTTAATATTAGTATGGCTTGTTGGATCACACGTCCTTTTTGTTAAACTGATGCTGGCCAAAGTTGATACCCCTACAATGGTAGCTGTTCTAAAAGAAATGAAAACGATTACTGAAACATTTATTGCTTGGTGCACATTTAATGTAAGTTTGGCTGGTACTATAATTGTTGTTCGTGAAACATTTAAAGTTAAAAAGTTAATTGCATTAAATGATGAAGAAAAAGATAATTCCGATACCATTGATAAAATGAACGCATAAGGAGGCGAATATGGGACCTGAAACTATTTTATATGGACTTGGTGCAATTGGTATTTTTGGGGCATTAGCTTTATTCCTCCCAAAACTATTGGGAAAATCAAAGAAAAATAAGATTCTTGACAAATTTAAAAAAGACGAAAAACAAAAAGAATTACAAGAAGAATCTGTAGTAATATCAAAAGAGCAACAAGTTATAGCTAAACAGATAAAAGCATCAGATCATGCTTCAGAAGAAACCAAAAAGAAAATCAAAAAGAAGCTACAAAAGGCAGCAGTAGAAATTCAAAAAACATTAAAAGAAGATAATATAGCTTCAATTGATGAACAGATTGACGAAGAGTGGAAGGATCTATAAAATGAAAAAACTAATAGCATTAATAATCATTGGATCATTTGTTTTGTTAGCTTGTGCTCCGCCACCGTTTAAACCATTTAAACCGGAGATAATTAAGTTTGAACCGTCTCCTTCATATTCAGTTACAGATCAGATTAATGCCATACCAAAACCACAACCGCCAAAGAGAATATATGTAAAAAAGATATCTGATAAAGATTTTGAGGTTGTAGCTGCCAAAGAGGAAGCTACTCATATTATGCTGGCTCCAGCTGAATATGCTAAAGTTGGCGCATTGGTTAAGTTAACAAAAACTTATAAAGAGTTAGTTTTAGATCAAGAGGTATTAATGAATACATATATTGATCAAATCAATGCTCTTAAAGAACTTCTTGCAATGGAACAGAGAAAGGCAGAGGTTTATAGAGAACTATGGATGAGCTCTGAAAATGCATACAGATATGAAGTTTGGGAACACAAATGGGATAACAGGATTAATAAAGCAGGCCTTTATGGAATTACAGTTGGGTCAATTATAGTATTGCTGTTACTACTCTAAGGAGAATCATATGTATAAACCAAATCATTTTGGAATTAAAGAACTAGTTCCAAAATCTTTATATAATAAATATTCAAGCAGAGGTGATAACTTTTTATTTCAAGTTATATTTGATGAACGTCTTTTGAGGATAATTGATACGATCAGAGAAGAGTTTGGATCAATGACTGTAAACAATTGGTCATGGGGTGGACCATTTCAATATCGAGGAATTCGACCTCCTGATTCTAATATTGGTGCTGCATTAAGTCAACATAGATTTGGAAGAGCTGTTGATATGACTCCAAAAAATATATCCCCAGATGATATGAGGAAGCAAATTATTGATGACCAAAATTCTGATAAATGGAAAGATATTGGTGGTCTTGAAATGGGTATAACATGGTTTCATGTTGATGTTAGAGCAAGAACCGACGATAAAAAAATAAATTTGTTTTACCCATAAGGAATATTAAAATGGACTGGAAAAAGTTTATAACCCCTGGAATTATTGTGGTTGTTATCATATCTCTAGTTGGAATAATCTATAATGGGCTTGCTTCTGAATTGAACGAAAAAGCAGATAATAAAACAATTCAGATGTATATTTTACAGCAGGAAAAAGATTCTGTTAGACGGGATAAGTTTTCTGAGGAACAAAAAAAAGAGAATGAACTAAAGCAGAGAGAACTTGAACTAAAGCAGAGAGAACTTGAACTAAAACAAAAAGAACTCGAAACCAAACAGTCCGGAGATGATGATAAGTTTATGATGCAACAAAAATCATTAGAACAATTAATAGAAGTATTAAAGGAGAAGTAATGGATTCAGCTTTATTTGATGCGATCAATTCTATACAATGGGCGTTACTTTTAAAGTTGGCGGTTGTTGCGGTTCTTGGCTTATATTTAAAAAAACATTTTGATAATTTTGCATCTTATATGATGTTTAGATCAAATAAGGACCTTGGAAAAAATGTTAAAGTATTACTCGATGGGAGAGAGGGTTTCATTACTCAAGTTAGTTGGAGGTTTATCTATGTAGAATTTCATGATAAGAGTACTGAAAGAATTATTCCTATTACTAAATGGACTTCCTTAAAATGGGAAGTCTGTAAAAATGGAAAAGATAATAAGGAGTAAAAAATGGATAAACTATTATATCTTATTACTGGCTATGAAATAGCAGAGTCAGAAAATTATTCTGATAAAGCTAAAGTACAGCTTATAACTTGGTTGAATGAAGCTACAGAATCCCAAGTTAAGGCTTTTTTGCTGGATGGAAAAATCGTTAGATTGAATGAACAGGAGGAAGAGTCTGTAAATGATCGATTTGAAATTAGTGAAGTTGGGGGACGGATTGCCAAGTTGAGAAAATCTTGGTCTAGTCAAGCGGGATCTGGGGCTGGAATGAATGTCTTTTGGCTTGCATATAGAAAATTAAGATCTATGTTTTCAGCTTGTACTAAAAGGTGTGGTACATATGAAGTTAATACTTCAAGAAGACAACACTGTATGATTAAATGTAAAGTACAACAAGCACAGGGTGAAATAGCTGCTGCTAAAAAAGCTAATAATGCTGCCGCAGTTCAGAAAGCTTCAGCAAAATTGGCGAAGGCAAATGCAGCGCTTTCAAAATCTCAAGCTTCATTTGGATCTCGTGGAGCAGATAGATAAAAGATCTAATCTGTTGAAATTTTAAGAACAAATAATAAAATAATTATCTTAATTTCGTAGAAAAACTAAGGAGCATAAAAATGGACAAGAAATTATTTATTCATGCAGGAGAACTAGTGGTTGAATCCAAGTTAAGCGGACAATCAAAGCTACAATTGATTAATTGGATTAAAAAGGAAGCAACCGAAGCACAAATTAAAGCTTTTCTCCTAGATGGGAAAATTACCGCTCTAGATGAGCAAGCAGAAGAAGTTGTTAATGATAGATTTAAAGGATCAAACGTACAGCAAATGTTGGAATTTGTGGAACCAGTGTCGACTGTGACAATGGCTCTAGCTGCTGCAGGTCTTATGAAAGTGTGGGCATTATATCGCATGCAAA
>JAAOXY010000083.1 GCA_018221065.1 Candidatus Aenigmatarchaeota archaeon
AACTGGAGATAGGATTGATATGATTCTTCAAAAATTAGAAACTATAGATACTAGATTAAAATTATTAGAAGAAAAAATGAAATGATTATTGATTATTATAATTTTCATATTCTTTTTCAGTTAATTTGTCAACATAAAAGGTATTATCTGTAATAGTTCTTGTGATAAGCAAATGTAATTCTGGATCATAAACTTCTGTAATCATTCCGTTTTTGTTTTTTCTAACCGTTTGTGGACAATCTGGTTCAAATTTGTCTTCAATCATATCTACCATATATCTTGCTACTGTACCCATGTCTTTTTCTTCAATATCTTTTTTGTCTACTCCAGAAATTGACACACCGATTATGTGAGGTAATCTATACATCTCAGGTACGTTCTTTTGTTTTTCTACAACCATAACCATTTTATTCACCTTGCTAATTTATTCGTTTTCTTTATCATTAATTTCTATTTCATCGTATCCAATTTCTGGACCGTCGAAGTTAGGAATTCTGATCTTGTACGGAGTATTATCATGTTTTTTGGAAATTGTAGTATCTGGTTTTCCAACATTTGAACTGTAAGTAACTCCTGGTTCTTCTGGTAGTAAAATATCATCTTTTTTTGTTGTCACTGTTTATCACCTCTGAAATCACTGACATGAACTCATGTCTTCTGGAATCATTTCCATAGCATCTTCGATATCTTCTCTTGAAACATCATAGTCTTTTGGCTTGAATTCTTCTCCCATCAATTCTTTATACCTAATTGCTTTTTCACGATAAATATCCCAAGATTGTTCAACTGTATCATCGTTGTGCATGCTCTGCAAATAATCTCTAAGCTCATTTATTTCTGTTGCTTTTTTTCTCATATCACCCATACGCAATCTGTCCATTATGCCGTATGTTACACAAGATATTTGTTGTAAATCTGGGCATTCATTACATTTATTGTTTGGTTGCGAATCTTCTTTTGTCATTGTATCACCTGAAATAACTGAAAAAGGAACTTAATCAGTTCCTTCCTTAACTGCTTTTTCAACTTTGTCTTCGATTCCTAATTTTTCAATCAATTCTTTGAATCTGTTTCTAATTGTAACTTCTGTAACACCAATTGCATCTGCAATTTCTCTTTGTGTTCTCTTTTCACCTTCAAGGACTGCAGCAATATACAAAGCAGCTGCAGCAACTCCTGTTGGACCTTTTCCTGAAGTTACTTCGTTTTTCTTTGCAAGTTTCAAGAATCTAATTGCTTTAGCCTGTACTTTATCAGACAAGCCAAGCATTGAAGAAAATCTTGGAACATAGTCTTGTGGAGGTGCTGGAAGTATTCTAATGTGAAGTTCTCTTGCAATGTATCTATAAGTTCTTCCAATCTCTCTCCTTTCAACACCTGAAGCTTCTGAAATTTCTTCCAGAGTTCTTGGTGTTCCAAGTTCTCTTGTTACAGCATAAAGTAATGCAGCAATAACAGATTCCATTGATCTTCCTCTTACCAAACCTGCATCTACTGCTTGTTCATATTTCTTAGCTACTTCTTCATGAACAGATCTTGGTAATCCTAAGAAAGAAACAAGTCTCTGTAATTCTGATAAAGCAAATGAAAGATTTCTATCCTTAGATTCAACTAATCTTTTTTGCCATTTTGTCAATCTGTAGTACTGAGCTCTTTTGGAAGGAGCTACCTTGAATAATTCACCTCTTCCTCTACCGATTTCAGTAGTAAGACCTTTATCGTGCTTAGTATGTGTTAGTGGAGCACCTGCTCTTGTTCTTTTAGATCTTTGTTCTTGGTCAAAAGCTCTCCATTCTGGAGAAGCATCTACCATAGCTTCCTCAAGAACTAAACCGCATTTAGCGCAGACTCTCTCACCGTGTGTAGAATCATCATGAAATAAACCTGAACCGCATTCAGGACATTTTGTTGCTTTTTTAGAAGATCTCATTGCCATTCGAATATCACCTCAAAGTTGTCACTCGCTTGTAGTAACCATAAAAACTTAGTATTTATATTTATTGGTAGTTAAGTATTTAAAGCTTTCGGTCCCTTATAAACAAAGTAAATACTTCATAAAAGAGCTATTTTTACCCTAAAACTGCCTATAATGCTTAGTTTTAAATCCTAAAGCACGGAATAATGTAGTATGTTACCAATAGCTGCAATGGCAAGAGTAATACGAAAAGCTGGTGTTAAAAGAGTATCAGCTGATGCTATTAAGGAGTTGGAAAAGACTGTTTCTGGTCTAGCTATAGAATTAGCTAGTGATTCTGCTGAAATGGCAAGGCATGCAGGCAGAAAAACCATCAAAAAGGAAGATATTTTGCTTGCTTCTGGCAAAGCTTAAGATTTATATCTAAGAACCGTTGATAATTAGTCATGGCAACAACAAAGGCAGCAATCAAAACTCTAAAGCCAGGCAAATACTGCGTCATAGATGGTGAGCCTTGTAAGGTTTTGGATGTAATATGTTCTAAACCTGGGAAACATGGAGGGGCTAAAGCACGATTAGAAGCAGTGGGTATATTTGATAAAAGAAGAAGAAGCATTGTAAAACCTGCTAGTACTGAAATAGAAATACCTCTTGTAGATAAGAAGACTGGTCAGGTAGTAATGATAACTGGAAACACTGCTCAGATAATGGATCTTGAAACATATGAGACATTTGATGTAGAAATACCAAAAGAAATGAAAGAAAAGGTAATACAAGGAAATGAAATAATGTATTGGGTTCTGATGGGTAGAAAGATGCTTGTGACTGGGAAATAATCCCTATTTTCTTTTATTTGAATTCATCCACCTATTCCAGATACTTTTGTAGTTGACATTAAGTGAGCTACTTTTTCTACAAGTTTTTCTTCATAGGCAATTAAATCTGAAGCTGTTATTATTCCAACCAATTTTCCTTGCAAAATAACAGGAAGTTTCTTTATCTTGTTTGTTGTCATTATGTCTGCTGCATCTTCAAGATTTTGAGCTGGATCTATTGTTATTACTTCTCTTGTCATTATGTCTTCAGCTTTTGTTAATTCTGGATCAAGACCTGCTGCAACAACATCTGACATAACATCTCTTTCTGTTACAATACCATCTATAGAACCAGTTTTAGACGTTATGACAATTGCACCAACTCTTTTATTTGTCATCTGTCTAGCTATTTCTCTTATTGTAGAATCGCTCTGTGTTGTCTCCACATTCTTGTTCATTGCTTCTGCAACTAGCATATGGATATTGGTGTTCGATAACTTATAAAATTTATAAGCTCGGAATGTGAATTAAATTTATGGCTGATGTCAACAAGGTCTTAAAAAATGCTATATCTAAAATAAGACCTAGTCCAGAAGAGAAGAAACAAATGAAAAATGCTATGAAACATATCATAGATACTTCTACTCCTATTGCAAAAAAATTCAATGCAACACCTATGATATGTGGGTCTTCTGTAAAGAATACTTGGCTAGCCGGTAGAAATGAATTTGATCTTTTCATATTATTCTCAGCAAGTGTGCAGAAAGCAAAATTAAAAGATTATGGTCTTGTTGTTGGAAAAGAGATAATAAAAAATCTTAAAGGAACTTATGTGATAGCTTATGCTGAACATCCTTATCTACGAGGTAAAATAAAGCATGAAGGAGCTGAATATGACATTGACATTGTTCCTGCTTTTAATGTTAAAAATCCTGCAAAAATAAAATCTTCTGTTGACAGAACACCATATCATGTTAAGTTTGTAAAAGACAACATGCAACTTTCAGACGAAGCAAGATTATTGAAAGGTTTCACAAAGGGTATTGGTGTATATGGAGCTGATGTTAAAACACAAGGATTCTCTGGTTATCTCTGTGAATTACTTAGCATAAACTATGGCAGATTTAAGAATTGCTTAAAAGATGCTTCGACTTGGAGAGCACCTGTTGTAATAAGTCTAAATACAAAAATAAAGAAAGAAGAAGCTTTCAAAAAATTCAAAGCTCCTTTGATAGTAATAGATCCTGTTGACCCAAACAGAAATGTGGCTGCCGCAGTTTCTATAGAGAGTTT
Source organism: Candidatus Aenigmatarchaeota archaeon (assembly GCA_018221065.1). Taxonomy (GTDB): domain Archaea; phylum Aenigmatarchaeota; class Aenigmatarchaeia; order Aenigmatarchaeales; family Aenigmatarchaeaceae; genus JAAOXY01. The sequence goes on from JAAOXY010000083.1 coordinate 4,024, forward strand.
CTATAACTTTGTAGCAGGTTGTAAAGATTTTTCAAAAAATCCTTCTTCTAAATACTTTTTCCCAGATAAAGCAAAACCTTACACACTCTCTGAAGTAAGTAAGGAATTAAGAAAAAGAGGAACACGTTGGTATTTGATAAAATTCAAAAGACCTGATATAATTGATGATACTTTATGGCCACA
>JAAOXY010000084.1 GCA_018221065.1 Candidatus Aenigmatarchaeota archaeon
GAATTTGATATTGTTGCAAAAATGAACCATCGCAACAGATCTCAACATATGAGAGAAATGATGATTGAAGAGATTAGTAAGGCGAAGAAAAAAAATAAGTCATTGTTTAATAGTGATAGTAATACCTGAAACATTTAAAGAGAAAATAAAATTAACAAATTAAAGGAGAAACAAAATGAATGACTTTAAAATTACTAACGCATCAGATCTTCGTGGGGTATTGGCAATGACAATTGTTAGTGTATTAGAAGGAAAAACAAATGCAAGCCAAGCAAATGCAATAGCAAATCTGTCTTCAGAGATACATAAATCAGTAAGATTAGAATTTGACATGCGAAAATATGTAACATCTGATATTAAACTCGATGCTCAAAAGATAGTTGCTATCACTGAAGAAGAACAATGAAATGCCCTATATGCAACTGTCTTCACGAAGAAACAAAAGTTGATGCACTTTATCCAGATAATATTGGTGATATTTGCGCCATGTGCCAAAAACTTTCCACTCACTCAATTTCTATAGAAATATACAAAACAACCTTATTAGAAACTAAAAACAAATACAAAGATGTGCCTGGCGTATTATTCGATGATGAATCTTATTTGCCACTTGATGAACTTTATATGAACGGGCTTAAAGGCAGTGACAATGGACTTTCTATTCGCAGATATTATTCTAAATCATCCAATGAATTTATATCGAACGAAGAAATGGAATTTTTATCTTCTATGGCAGAAAACACATTAGAGGATGGCAATAAAAAAACTTATGATTGGTACTACAGTCTTTGGGGTAAGGTAGAAAAAGATATATATATAAGAGTTGTTGACATTATTTGTTTGGAAAAAGAAAAACTTAAAATGGCAATAGATATAGGATATAACAAATTCCTTATATCAAGAATAAGAAGGGCAACTAATAAAAAGCCAATTGAACGCTGTAGAAGCATGTCGCACCAAGAGGGTATTAGATGTAAAAATCAATCACATGAAAATGGAAAGTGTTATACACATAGAAACAAACCAATATCATTTACTGATGATGGCGTAAATCATATCACATACGATATAAACGACATATCTGCAACAATGTCAAAGCAAGCTCTTTTTCTTGTTTGTACTAACCTGATAAAAAATCAAGGATTAAATCATGAAAATAGATAAAGAAGGTAAAATCGTAAATGAAGATGAAATATATGACGTTGATGTATTACTTGGTAAATACAATAAAACTAATTTAGCAGAAGCACTTGTTGCTAGTCGAGAAGAAGAGGCTTCTCTAATTGATAATCTTGATACAAAAGATCGTAACTATCAAATAGTAAAGTCACACCTGAGTGACGCTGAAAATGAAATAACTACTCTACAAAGGCGGCTATCCAAGATAGTAAGTGCCATGAAAACCATCATGGCTGTTAAATACCCTAATGCTGATCTTGATGGAAATGATCCAACACAAATGTTTTATGCAGGAGAAGAAATTAAAGTTGATCCTGATTATGAATCAGAAGAATTATTGTTCATTCAACACCTGTATAGGTTAAGCAAATGAAAGAACTAACAGGAACGCTTGTAATTGGCGGAAA
>JAAOXY010000085.1 GCA_018221065.1 Candidatus Aenigmatarchaeota archaeon
AATGCCATAGCTGCACCAGCTATCATAGGATTCAATAATATTCCCATTGATGGATATAATAATCCAGCTGCAATTGGTATTCCGATTGTATTGTAAACCAAAGCCCAGAACATATTCTGTTTTATTTTATTCATTGTAAATCTACTAAGCTTAATTGATTTAGAAATATCTAACAAACTATCTCGCATTAATACAATATCTCCAGTTTCCATTGCAACATCAGTACCAGATCCCATTGCTATTCCAACATCAGCTTGAGCCAACGCCGGTGCATCGTTTATTCCGTCACCAACCATTGCAACTACTTTTTTCTGTTTCTGTAATTTTTTAACATAACCTGACTTGTCCTCAGGTAAAACTTCTGCAAATATCTTATCAATACCAACTTGTTTACCAATAGCTTCAGCAGTTCTTTCATTGTCTCCTGTTATCATGTAAACATCTAAACCAATTTTCTTCAAATCAGCTATAGCTCTTTTAGAATCTTTCTTGATTGTATCTGCAACACCAATCAATCCAAGACATTTTCCTTTCAAAGAAAGTATCATCACTGTTTTACCTTGCTTTTCAAGTTTAACAATGTGAGTTTCTGGTAATGTAACTTTATGCATTTTTGCCAATGCTCTATTACCAAAGAAATATTCTTTTCTATCTATCTTTCCTTTTATACCTTTACCAACAACTGCACTAAAACCAGTTACCTTTTTTATCTTTCCTTTATATTTCTTAATAATAGCTTCTGCTAAAGGATGTTCAGAACTTTTTTCTAAACTTGCAGCAATCTCAAGTACTTTCTTACTACTGGCTTCAACACTGACAATATCAGTAACTTCTGGTTCACCTTTTGTTATTGTTCCTGTTTTGTCAAACACAATAGAATTTATCTTGTAAGCATTTTCTAAAACGTTTCCACCTTTAATTAATATTCCATGTTCAGCACCTTTACCAGTACCTACCATTATAGCAGTAGGTGTGGCCAATCCAAGTGCACACGGACACGCTATGACTAATACAGAAACAAGTATTATAATTGCAAATGAAAATTCAACTCCTAAAAATAGATACCAAATTGAAAATGATAAAATTGCTAATAACATTACAGCAGGAACAAAATAAGATGAAACAACATCAGCAAATCTTTGTATTGGAGCTTTCTGTCCTTGAGCATCTTCTATAAGTTTAATTATTCTAGACAACGTACTATCTTCCCCAAGTTTAGTTGCTTTGTATTTCAAAACTCCCAATTTATTGATAGTAGCACCAACAACTTCATCACCTTTCTTCTTTAACACAGGGATAGATTCTCCTGTAATCATCGATTCATCAACACTACTAGAACCAGAAACAACAATACCATCAACCGGTATCTTTTCTCCAGGCTTTACAATAATAATGTCACCAACCTTAACATCATCAATAGAGATCTTCATCTCTTTTTTACCTCTAATAACAGTAGCTATCTTAGGACTCAATCCTATCAATTTCTTAATAGCTTCATTTGTTCTACCTTTTGCATATTCTTCTAACAATCTACCAAATATTACAATTGTTATCAAAACAGCCGAACTTTCAAAATAAACATGTCCTCCAGGTTGAAAGAACAATACATAAACAGAATAAAAATATGCAGCTGATGTACCAAGTGCAATAAGACTATCCATATTGGCTGTCTTATTTTTTAATGCTACCCAAGCTCCTTTATAGAATTGTTTACCAACATAAAATTGAACAGGTGTAGCAAGCACCCAAAGAATATACATCTGATATGGAATAGGACTTTCCATAAAGAACATCGAAAGTATGAAAACTGGTAAAGAAAATATTAAACTTACTAAGAACAATCTCTTCTGTGCGCCAAATTCGGCTTCTCTAGCTATCTTATGAGTATGAAAATCAACAACATCAGAAACATCATAACCAAGACTTTCTATCATTTCTTTTATTTCATCCAAAGATATCTTCTTTTCATCAAATTCTAAAGTAGCTTTCTCAGTAGTCAAATTTACATTAACATAATTAATCCCATCTTGTTTCTTTAATTTATTTTCAACTAATGTTACGCAACTTTGACAGTGCATTCCAGATACTTTAAGATTTTTTTTCATCTATTCACCCTTATATAAAATAATTAAAAGGAGAAGATAAAACTATCTCCTCACTAAAATCTCCATTTACCTTCTTCTAAATCAGAATTTTGAATCACGATATTCTCGCCTTCAATTCTACTTGGTAAATAACCTGGCCAACAACCGCCTGGTCTCTTATTCTCTGTTCCCAATTCAACTATTGGATATTTGTTTCCACAATTATTACAGACCATGTATTCTCCTTCTTGTCTATATCCTTTCTTTGTACTGTAACAAACGTCACATGCATCAAATCCTGTCTTTATTGTTCCATCACTTGCTTTAACTACGAAAAAAGTTATCGTAGTTCCTCCAGATTGATGTTCATAAAACTTTGCTGTTCCAGATATATCTGATAAAGGAATCGTATATGATCCCCCTGCTATAGCATTACCAGATGGTCCAAACAGACCAAAACCGCCTGTGAAAACAGTAGCAGCTACAAGAACAATTGCTGCCAATAAAATCACTATCTTATTCATTTAATTCAACTCCGCTTCAATTACTTGTTCAAATGCACTAAATGGCTGTGCACCAATCAATTTCTTTCCATTGATAAAGAATGCTGGAGTACCAGTCACACCTGCTGCCTGACCATCACTCATATCATCTTTAACTTCTTGTGCCATAGCGCCACTATCCAAACAAGTATTAAACTCATCTGTATCTAGTCCAAGATCTACAGCATATTGTTTGAATGCTGTAACACCGCCTTCTACACCTTCTTCAAATAACTTATCGTGCATTTCATAGTATTGTCCTTGTTCACCTGCACACTCAGCAGCTTCTCCAGCTTTTTGTGCTTGTGCATGAAAACTTAATGGGAAATCTCTAACAACATATTTAACTTTTCCAGTTTGTATATATTTCTCATCTATTTGACCATACGTCTGAGTATAGAACCTAGCACAAAATGGACATTCATAATCACTAAATTCAATTATTGTCACCGGTGCATCTGCTGATCCTTTTACAGCATCATCATCAGCACTTACATCCACTATTGGTGGTGGTGCAGTAGGTTGTTCTGTAGGTTGAGTTGTTCCTTGATCTACTTCACCAAGTAAACCAAAACCAAAGATAAAATATGAAACTACAAACCCTACAACAAGGCCTATTGCCAATGTTTTTACATCAAATTTACTTTTTCCCTTTAACTCCTCACTCATTTTTTACTCTCCTCCTTTTTTTCAAACATAATATGAACGATAAAAAGTACCGTCATTCTCCCTAATTTCTCTATACTTACCGCACGCATACAGATCAAAACCAAAATGATGCGCTATTTTTTTCATATTGCAGTTTTTATCATCACACATAATATCATCCACAGCAACTACTAGATCCTCCACATGTTGTACTACCACAACCACATCCTCCACTCGAAGGTTGCGAATTTCCTATAACATTTCCCGTTGGTCCAGATTGTGGTACTTCATTTGCCCCAGAACTAGACAAAAAAGTTGCTGGATAAGTATCAAATACTTCTAATGATAATATCTCATCCTTATTGGTTATCGAACTATCATAAAATACTTCAAAATTATCGGGCATGCTAAATCTGACAGCGTCAACACCTTCTATTGTCTTAAGATCCCCAGATATTAACGGTGCGTGACCTGGACATGGTATAGCCACTGATAGGAGGATAGAAGAATAATCTTCTTCCAATATGGCCATACCAGTCGGTCCAGACCCGATGTTTGCAGTGTAAGGGAATATAACAAATAATAACAATAGATTAACTCCAATTGTTATTCCATACATCACGGAAGTATATCTCCATTTTCTTTTCAAACCAGATAGGGATAGAATTCTATTTTTCTTTAGATAAAGAACCACAGAAACAGTAGTCATCAAAAAAGAAAGTGCTATCAATATATAGAAAAAATTAGCGTTCATCATCAAAGGTCTTAAAAATACAGCAGCACCTGTGACGCCAAATATAGTAATTATGATAAATGCAAAACATCCTGTATGTGGAATCAATGCATGAGCTAGATTCTTCACAAATCCTTTATCCTGCCTCTTTCCTTCTTTGCCTAAGGCAGAATAACCTAATTCAGATATCTTTTCAGTTATCTGATCTAATGTAATTTTCTTTTCGTTAAATGTTACTTCAACAGTTTCATTCGGGAAGCTTGCATCAACCTCTTCAACCCCCTTAAGATCCTTCAACTCACTCAATATGAGTTTTTCACAGCTAACGCAATGCATACCCTTTACAGGTATTAATTTTTTCATGCAAATAATGCTAAGAAACAGCATATAAACAAAGAAGTGAAACTAGTTTCATCTCTTTAGAGAGACTATATTGCTCATTCCTCTTCGCTTTCTCTCAATAAGATCTCTTGATTCCAATCTATCAAGTATTCTAGTAATTCTTACTTTAGAAAATCCAGTATCTCTAACCAAATCTGCTTGATATGTTGGTCCATCTGTATCAAAGAATTTTTCAAATATAGTCTTTTCTTCTTTGCTCATTTTCTGAATTGCATCAGAATAATTACTCTTTTTTGGCTTCGTAAGTTTCATTTGTGGTTTTATTATTTTCTTTATTATTGTTTGACTCTTTGCAAAAAATATCAAATATATTCCTATCAAAGCTACAAAAATATTCAAACCAAGACTTACATTCGTCTGAAACTCAAGATTACCCCACATAGGACACTCCGGTCCATGACCACATGATGTTCCAATTATATCTGCCATAGCCGAATTAAAAGAAAATATCATAAAAGCTATCAATATAGCTATTGCCAAAATAAGATAACCAACTGTTCTATTTTCCATATTCAGAATACATTTTAAAGGTATTTAAATCAGTTTAATTCTTCATTAAATATCGAGAATAATTTTCTCTGCAATTCTTTTGGAACAGAACTTCTGTCTTGTATACTCAAGTTATGTTTAATTAATTCATCTTCTCTTTGCTTTGCTTCCTTTAGATGTTGTTTCTTGAAAAGATCCATCAAATAACCTTTTGCTCCATTTTTATATGCAAGATAAAATGCTAGCAATTGTTCATCTCTAGCATGAGAAGATTTATCATAATTATCAAGTTTATCTCCATTAAACACTGAACTTAACTCTATCATTCCTTTTGACATCATATTCGTTGTAAATCCATAATCTTTTGGATTCTTTCCAAATGCAAGTGCATAAAGATAAACATTAAAACATGTTGAACAATTGTGGCACCATCTTGATTCTTTTGGTGCTGCATCGAGTCCACAACAAGACATTGTATATTTAGCAAAATCAGGATATCTATTCATCAATATCTTCTGTATTGCTAAAGTTGTCAACGGTTTTATTAAACTCACAACATGCATTTTCTTTCCAGTCATTGTATTAATCATAAAGTTTTGTTCTTTCATTATCTCTTTTGTCTGATCATGTGATGGTGTTGTCTCAAAACCGTCCTTGTTCTTAAACTTATAATCCATATTTCTCTCATTACCCAACAGAATATATCTTGCTTGAAAAGCATGACTGATTGGAAGAGAAACAAAACAAAAACTTGTTAGTAAATGTGTGTAAGATAAACAAGATTGTGGCTTATTCCAAGTTTCAAAATCATTCAACTTCTCAAGTTCATTCTTAACAATAACATGATCTAATTTCTGTTCTAAAGATAATTTTTTAATAAATTGTTGTTTTGTCCTATTTTCATTAGGAGTTAAAGTATCATTAACATATATCAAAACTGGATTAAGACCCATCTCTTTCGCAAGAGCAGATGAAAGCAAACTATCTTTTCCAGAAGAAAATGATACGACAGCTCTATCAAGTGTATCTCCTCTATAACATGGTATCTTAATCTGTGAATTTTTAAACTTAAATTTTATATTTTCAAATCTTTGCATCGTCTCTTCTGTTGTATATTCACAATCTTCTAAAGCTCCGGGAATTCCACCAGAAACTATCTTTTCTAAAACAGATTTAAACAACGGAACTGACGTATCATAACTCAAAGAATTCTTATGAGATACTAAAGGCATGTTCATTGTAAGCAAAAAAGTAAGATTATCAACCAAAGCTCCTTTCACTTTACCAGGAAAAGATTGCCACATGCCTTTCGGGTAAATAAGCTTATAGCTCTTCCCGTTATACTGAACATCAAACCCATAAGTGGTGACGTTACACGACAAACACATTCAATATAATTGCACTTAATGATATAAAAAAGCTTATTAATCTTCAGAAAGTAGTATAATTATGAAGTTTTCTTTTAATGAACCGTTCGATGAGCTCTTAAACGGAGGTTTAGAGGTAGGTTGCATTACAAATTTCTACGGACCACCAGGAACTGCAAAAACTCAACTAGCTTTGCTTGCAGCATTAGCAGTTGTAAAAGAAAACAAAAAAGTTATTTTTATCGACACTGAAGGTGGTTTCTCACCAGAGCGTCTTGAACAAATGTATGGAAAAAACATAGAAGATATTGTTGATAAAATAATAATTTTCGAACCAAAAGACTGGATTGAGCAAAAAGAAACATTTGAAAAAATCGAACAAGCATGTAAAGAAAATGATGTCGGTTTGGTTGCTTTAGACTCTATTGTTGCACTATGGAGAGTAACAATCACTGAAAATAACGCACAAGAAATAAACAGAGAATTAGCAACTCAATTATCAATTCTGTCAAAAATCGCAAGAGAGAATAAAATTCCTGTTCTTGTAACAAATCAGGTCTATGATGATATAGAAACAGGTGAAACAAAAATGTCTTGTAAAAATATTGTAAAATGGTGGTCTAAAAATATAATTGAATTGGGCCTTGGAGAACAAACGGGACACAGATTTGCAACAATAAAAAAGGCACGAGCACTACCAGAAGACAAAAAAATTGAATTTAAAATAACCGAATCTGGTTTGGAAAAAGTAGCTGATTAAATGGTATTTTTAATATTACTTGGAATAATAGACATTATTGCAGGATTGGCTCTTGCTTCTTTTGAATTGTTTCCACCAAGTATTATGCACTTCTTAGGAATATTGATGTTACTAAAAGGATTATATTCATTCATAACATCATTGTTAGGTGGTTTCCCATTTGATTTATTAGGTTTACTTGATATTCTTGCAGGAATTGCTTTGCTATTATTATTGCCATTCAATATTTTATGGATACCATTAATAATCAAAGGTGTTTATTCAATAGTAATAGGTTTTGCCACAAAATAATCTATCTACTAGTTTCTGTTAAAAATAACATCAAAATATTTTTTATCTATTGGTTCTGGTTGATTTCCTTCTAATCCAAATCTATATTTTTCTGTAAGTTTATCAGCCCATTTAAATCTATTTTCAGAAACACGAATTAACCTATCTCGAACTTCCATACTTGTAAGAGGATCAGCATCAGAATATAATGGAGCAAATACTCCTATTGATTTAAGTAAATCTTTCTCTGATTTAACCTCACATTCTTCAGATTGTGATTTTACCATTTCTAAAGCAATTCCTCTATGTTTTTCATCAATACCTTGCATAAGTCTTGCTGGTTCCAAACCAACTTTCTTTGCAACAGGATACAAAGCAAAAGTAGTACCATAACTATGCATATTATCAATATCAAATTCTATTTTCTTTTTATCACAATTCTTATCTGTTTTTACTGCAGAAGAAAGATCAACTCTACTAATAGCATATCCATCCCCAGCATCCCAAACTAAATAATTATTAATATCAAAAGTTTCAATTGGTATTGAAATGCCTGCTTCTTGTAACAAATATTGATCAAATCCCAACCACTGAGATACTTGAGGCAAAAGTGTTTTGAAGTATTTGTCTTTAACTTTTGGTGGTCGTGTTGTTAACCTTCCAAAACATCTGCCTAATCTTGTTTCACCCATTACCTTAGAAATAGAACAGTATACTGGATTATTATCAAAATACATATCATATTCTATTTTCCCAACAGGTTCCATTGGTCCTTCTAAACCAAATTCAGAATATTTTCCATGCATCTTATTCATCATTTCTAATTCATTTTCACAATTCTTTTCAGACATTGCACCCCAAGGTTCACCAGATGGATGTCTGTTCATCAAAGGCATATAATTACATCCTTTTAGTTTGTACCACTCTTTTTCAATATTTAGAAGTGCACTGCGTTCACCAGATCTAATTCCAAGTACATCAGTTTCAATCATTGGATCCATGATTAATGGTTCATCTATTTTTTTAGGCAAATTAAAATCATTCCAAGAATAAACCATCCCATCAGTATAACTAAGAACAGCTTTATCCATATTATTTTGATATAATGCAATTGGATCCATACTGTCAATTACTCAGAAAGATTTAAATATGGATTATTTTGCCATTGCTTTATCTTTCATATTTCTTGGCATATGTTCTATAGCATATCTCAATGCAGTTCTGGGCATTTCTTTCTTGTTTTTCATAACAAAATCAAATATTTCTTTTTCTCTAGAAAGAGAAGCTGTTTTTAACATCCATCCATAACCCTTCTGCACAAGATCATCTTCATCTGTTAACAATTGCTCAGCAATATAAAATATAGTTGGGAAATATTTCTTTCCAACATAATATCTCCAACCATTACTAATGAACACAACAGCTGACGCACGCCTTACCCAACGGTTCTTAGACTTAGTCCATCCTTTAATATTTTGTATAAATTCAGGATATTGAGAAATCAAATAACCAAAAGAGTGTGTACAAAAATCATCGCACATACCCCAATTAGTAACATACGTCTTAAGCCATCTTTCAAAGATCTTAAAATCGTCTTTTGTGTATTGTTTCTTTATTTCATACGCCCACTGAAAAGCCATATGAGATTCTTCATTATAAGAAGTCTTCAGAAGTTGTTCACATAAGTTAAATATCTCTTTCTTTTCAAGATCTTTTATATTTTTAAAGTATTTCTTACCAATCTTTCTCATTACAGGAGTTCTAACACCTAAGAAAGTAACTTTTTCATTGAAATAGTTTGTAACACCTTTTTTGTATTCTAAATCTATATTTGATTTTAATTCTTTCCTTACACCAGCAAGAATCTTATTCATTTGTTCACCATCTGTTTCAAACCAATTCGACCCTGATTAAGCCAATACTCATTCTCTTCAGATTGATTATTATTATTAACCTTTTCATAATTTGCTTCAATTAAATGCATAGCATGTGCAAATTCAATATAAGTTGGTAAAAAATCTAATTCTTCTTGTGTTAATTTCACTGTATTTTGATATTCCTCAAGGGCAACATTGAAATTTCTATCGGTAATTTTCTTGTCATTTTCATCAAATAACAGATTACAGCCCAAAACTGCTAATTCTTGAATTCTTGGATAATAATTAGATACTGCAAAATCTATTATCCAAAGTTTATCATTATTATCTTTCATTACATTAGTCGTAAGAAAATCTCCATGAACAAAAGAATGAGGCAGTTTTTCAATATTCAATTCTTTGAATCTCTGAACAGATGATTCTACTAATTTTAAATCATTATCTGAAAGATATTTTGATTTCTTTTCAAACTCAGAAACAAAACTTGTGATTGACCATGAATCATAAACAAACTTTGGTTTGATATCCATTGAATTCACAAGGGCTGCTTGATGAGCTAAGAATTTGGTTTCATCAACAGTTAGTTTCTCCTTTAATTCATAAAATGTCTTTCCATCAATAAATTCCATTACACTCAATCTTAATTCTGTTCCATCCACATTCATAGTATGCAAATATCCTTGATCAGATTTGTATAGTTTTGGTGTTGATATTTGAGCTTCAGATGCCTTCTTCATAATTTCTACATATCTTTTACATTCATCTAAATCTCTATAAGCACCATATACTTTCACAAAATGCTTTCCTTTATCTGTTTCTAAAATGAAATTAAAATCTTCATAACCCATTAAAACTAGTTTATTAGATGAAAAATCTCCAAGACCATAATCTTTGCAAAGCTGTAAAGATATCGTTTCAATTTCTCCAGAATATTCTATTCTCTTCTTAAAATTTTCTTCATTCAAAAAAAATCACCGAGTGAAGACTACTTTTTCTTCTTAGTAGTCTTCTTCACAGGTTTCTTTTTCGTGGCTTTCTTTTTAACAACTTTTTTCTTAACAGATTTCTTCTTTACTACCTTTTTCTTAACTAACTTCTTAGGTTCAACCTTCTTTTCTTCTTTTACTTTCTTCTTGTCACCAGGCTTTGCCCAATCTTTCTTAGTTTCACACTTAGGATCAAGGCACATTCTAAATGGTCTTTTACCCTTTCTCCAACACTGGATTATTGTTGTTCTACATTTCTCACATTGTACACCAATGTTAGTAATTGAACCTTGTAATGGTAGTGGATAACCTGTACCACATGTCGGTGTCCACATTTTATCTTTCCAATCACATTTACACTTTCCTTTTGGATTACCACAATTAGGACATTTACATTTACAAGCAGTTCTACTAAAACCACATTTAATACATTTGTTATAATTACTACATCCGACAAATCTCTTTTTTGTCAATGGACTAAATAATATCTTAAGATCTCCGCCTACACAATTTGGACATGAACCAAGATTACTTTGTTCTTCTTTTGTTTCCAATATTGCTTTCTCTAATTCTCTACCAATCTTTACTTCATTCTTTCTAAATTCAGCAGATATTTTTCTAATAACTTTCTCAGCATCTTTAACAACCTTAGATCTCTTTATTTTACCCTTTTCAATTCCTTGCATATCTTTTTCGAATTTTCTAGTAAGAGTCTCAGAAACCATATCTGGAACATACTTTTCAAGTGCTGCAGCAACTTTCATTCCGAGATTAGTTACTTCAATACTTTTACCTTGTGCATAACCTCTATCATACAAAGTCTGTAGTATCTGACCACGAGTACTTTTCGTTCCGATATTATACTTTTCAAGTTCCTTTAGAATAGAACCTTGGGAATATCTTGGTGGTGGTGAAGTTTCTTTATCAAATTTCTGCAACTTATCAACAGAAAAATGATCTCCTTTGCTAACCAATGGGAATACAATTTCATCACTCTTTGCAAATCTTCCATATTGTAATGTCCATCCCTTTTCAATAGTTCTCCTACCAGTTGTATTAAACTTCTCACCATTAACATCAAATGTTATTTTCATTGACTCCCTCATCGCATGAGTTCCAAATACAGCTAAAAATCTTCTTACAATAATATCATACAATTTCTTCTGATACCCATTCAATCTTTTCAAATCTGGAAGTTCGGCTGTAGGATATATTGCAGGGTGAGCTGCATCTGTTTTCTTTCCTTCATTCGGTACTAAAGTTGTACCAGCAATTGTTGCTATATCTTCTAATTTTTGTACCAACTTTGAATAAGTCTTAACAGTTTTCAATTTAGCAAGTATCAAATCATATCCTATTTGTGGTGGAAGTTTTTGGGAACTTGTTCTTGGATATGAAATATATCCCTTTTCATACAAAAATTGAGCAGTATTTACAGTTTGTCTCGGAGACCAACCAAAGAATCTATAACCTTCTGTTTGTAATGTTGTTAAATCAAATGGAACAGGTGGATTTTGTTTATACTGTTTTGTAGCAACAGCAATTACTTCACCTTTCTTTGCTTTCTTAACCTTATCAATTATTTTAACAGCTTTCTTCTGATCTTTCATCTTTCCATCTTCATGATTAATAGGTACTGTTAATTTTGGTGATAGTTTTACTTCACCAGCAACCTCCCAATATGGGGTTGGTTTAAAAGCCTTGATTGATTTTTCTTTTTGATTCAAAAAATGTAACATAGGTGCCTGAACTCTACCAGCAGAAAGTAAATAGAAATTGAGTTTCTTTCCACCTTTCTTAATTGCAAGTGTCAAAGCTCTTGTTGTATTCAATCCATACAGGAAATCTAACTGATGTCTAGCCATTCCAGCTTCCACCGGTAATCTATCAATATGTTTTATTATATTCTCATAAGCTTCTACTAAATCTGGTTTAGTTAATGTAGAGAATTTCATTCTCTTAGCATCTTTTTTGTTACATAAGAAATTCAAGATATTTGCACCAATTACAAAACCTTCTTGATCAAAATCAGTAGCTATAATAAATTCATTAGCGCCACCAACTAATCCTTTAATTGCATCAAAATATTTCTTTGCAAAGAAAGCTTTTTTATTTACTTCGAAAGTAGGTCTCCATTCATGATCAAACACAGGATAATTCCAACCCTTTGTCGTGTCTTTCAAAGTATAAAGATGACCAACAGCAGGAACAACAATGTGTGTTTTCTTGTTCCGTTTAAACTCATAATATTTTACACCATCTTTTGTTTCGTGTACTTTAGGTCTTCCTTCAGAAAGTGCGAAAGCTATTTTTTGAGAAGCATTTGGTTTCTCAGCTATGATTAAAGTATATTTCAACATATCACCTCAAGGTCTGAATATCTATATAATATAGGCTACGTA
>JAAOXY010000086.1 GCA_018221065.1 Candidatus Aenigmatarchaeota archaeon
CAAGTAGTTGATACTGGTTATGGAATGGAAAGACATGTTTGGGCATCACAAGGAACACCAACAATCTATGAATCAATTTATCCTCAAGTAATTAATTGGATACAGAAAAAAGCTGGTGTTGAAAATTATAATAAAGAAATTATGGAAAATTTCTGTAAAGTTTGTGGTCAATTAGATGTTGATGAAGTAAATGTTGATGTTGCTAGACAACAGATAGTTCAAGAAATATCTAAAAAATTAAAATACGGAACAAAAGAAATAATGGAAACTATCAAACCTTATCATCATATTTATCAAGTTGCTGATCATGCAAGAGCAATTGCATTTATACTTGGAGACGGAGTTGTTCCTTCTAATACACAAGAAGGTTATCTTGCACGATTGTTAATAAGAAGAAGTATAAGGAACATGAATGATCTTCAGATTGGTCACATACCATTTGAAGAAATTGTAATAAAACAGATAGAAGATTTACAGTCTGTTTATCCTGAATTAAAAGATGCTCAAGATGATATTATAAAAATGTTGCAAGTTGAACAAGATAAATATAGAGCAACATTAAAGAAAGGTGAATCGTTAGTAACAAGACTTGTTTCTGATCTTAAGAAGAAAAACAAAAGTATTGATAAAGAAACGTTGATGATGCTTTATGATTCTCATGGTTTGTTACCTAGAGATGTAAAGAAGTATGCTGGTGACAGTGTTAAGATTGCTGATGTAAGTGATATTGATACTAAACTTGCTGTACAAAAAGAAGCAGTTGTTCCTGAAGAAGTAAGACCATTTGACATAACCGGGATCCTTCCAACTGATTTGTTATACAGAGGAGATGAACATCTCTTAAACTTTAATGCAAAAGTATTGAAAATACTTAAAGATGACAATGGACAATTTGTAATTCTTGATCAAACCGCATTCTATCCAAGAGGTGGTGGTCAGGAACCTGATCATGGTTACTTGGGTAAAAATAAAGTATATGATGTTGAGAAGTTTGGTAATGTTGTTGTACATTATACAAAAGATCCAAGTTTTAAAGAAGGTGACACTATTGAATGCTCAATTGATAAGAAAAGAAGAGGAAGAATAGTTGCACACCACACTGCAACACACATCATAGCTGGTTCAACTAAAAAGTTACTTGGTCCGCATATCTGGCAAAGAGGAAGTAAGAAAGATGATGACAAAGCTCATATTGATTTAACACATTACAAACCTTTATCTGATGATGAAGTAAGAAAAATAGAAAACATGTCAAATGATATTGTAAATAGAAAAATAGAAATGATAAAAAGAAGTATGGACAGAACTTCTGCAGAAAGAGAATATGGTTTTACAATATACCAAGGCGGTGCTGTTCCTGGTAAGATGTTAAGAATATGTTCTATTGAAGGACATGACAGTGAAGCTTGTGGTGGAATACATGTTGACAATACTAGCGAAGTTGGATTGATAACAATAATAAAAACTGAAAGACCAACTGATGGAACAGTAAGATTAATCTATAAAGCTGGTGACGTTGCAAAAGAATTCTTAGAAGAAAGAACTGGATTGTTGGAAGAAAGTGCAAAGTTGTTTGGTGTTGCTGAAAAAGATGTTCCTAAAGCTGTTGCAAATCTTTTGAACTTGTGGAAAGAAAAAAGAAAGTTAGTTGAAAAGAGTTATGAGGAAATGGCAAAAAAGAAAGTAGATAAATTAGAATTTGAAAAATTAGATGGAATTAGAATGCTTGTTGAAAACATTCCTGGTTCTGATGTTAATCAATTAAGAGAAATATCTAGAGAGATGAGTAATGATGATACTGTTGTACTTCTTTTCGGTGGACAAGAAAAATTAATAGTGTTTGGTTCTGCTGGAAAAGATGCTGTTAAAAATGGAATTAATGTTGGGAAGTTGGTTAGTGAATCTTGTGAAATGCTTGGTGGTAAAGGTGGTGGAAGTCCGGGATTAGCACAAGGTTTTGGAACTGATGCTGAAAAAGTTTCAGAAACTGTTGAAGAGATGAAGAAGAGGATACGTGATTAATATGGATATTGAAGAAATGAAAAGAAAAAATGAAATAATAAGAGAAGCTTCAGCTGTTATTAGTTGTGAACCTGAACAATTACCAAAAATTATAAAGAAAATGCAAAGAGAAATAAAAGAATTTGATAATTCTATAAAGAATCTTAAATAGAGTATTTAAAGTTTAGAATCAAATAATTTCTATGGTTCATGTAAAAGATTTTTTAAATATACCAGATGAGAACATTATTTTCATTTTCAGGAACAATGAATACATAATCAGAAACGATGTTGGTTCTACTCATGAACAGCGTAGCACGGATACTCTTTATACAATAGGCCGTCCTGGACTTGTTGATTATGAAGAAATTGGATCTGTAGAAGGTTTTACAGAATTTTTTGAATCTGAAATAAAAAAGAATGCTAATTTGAGAATCTTTACAGCTGATGTTGGTTATTTGAGATGTGGTAGATTTCCTTTAGAATCAATCGGTCGCATGGATGATGAAGAACCTGAAGAAGGTTTGCAAATATATTGGCAAGACGATCCATTAGACAAAGATGATATTGAATATTTCAAAGAACTTGGAATTACTATTGAACCTATTGAATTCGACGGTGACAAGATACACGTTGATTATTATCCTAAATAGAACATTGTTGCACTGGTGAAAAGAACATAGTACATATATCTAAATAAATTTCGTTAATGTCAAAATCAGATGTTATTTCTTTTGTTGTCTTACCTTTCAAATATATTGTTGGTGCAGAATAGCCTACTGCTTCTGCATACAAATCAGTATCTATCTTTTCTATGAAGACCCAACCTTGGAACATCTCTCCAATATAGTCTACCATACTTTCTATTTCTGCACAATTGAAACAGTCTTGAGAATAATAATATCTCAGTATAACAATATTTTGTTGTAAGAAATATGCTTCTTCTGAATTTGTAAGAGGTTGATTGGCTATATAACTTGTTTCTTGTTCTTGTTGCGTTCCTGGTAAGAATGCTGATATGATAGCAAATGCTATACCACTACCTACGAACATTACCACTATGAATAATGCTACTAATTTA
>JAAOXY010000087.1 GCA_018221065.1 Candidatus Aenigmatarchaeota archaeon
CCACCTGGGGAGTACGGTCGCAAGGCTGAAACTTAAGGGAATTGGCGGGGGAGCACACAAGGGGTGGAGGCTGCGGTTCAATTGGATTCGACGCCGGATACCTCACGAGGGTTGACAGCAGAATGAAGGTCACTCTAACGGGGTTACCTGACGCGCTGAGAGGTGTTGCATGGCCATCGTCAGCTCGTACCTTGAGGCGTGCCGTTAAGTCGGTTAACGAGCGAGACCCACGCTACTAGTTGCCACCGTAATTTGTATTTTGGAGCAATCCAGGAAATGAATTACGAGCACTCTAGTAGGACCGCTGGTGCAAAATCAGAGGAAGGTGTGGGCAACGATAGGTCCGTATGGCCCGGATATCCTCGGCTACACGCGGCCTACAATGACTGGGACAATGTGATGCAACTCCGAAAGGAGAAGCTAATCACCCAAACCCAGCCCTAGTTCGGATTGAGGATTGTAACTCGTCCTCATGAAGCCGGAATCCCTAGTAAGCGAAAGTCACTATCTTTCGCTGAATACGTCCCTGCTCTTTGCACACACTGCCTGTCAAGCCATGCAAGTGGGTTCTTGGTGAGGCTTAACTTTAATTAAGTCGAGCCAGGGGTCTGTGAGTGGGGCTAAGTCATAACAAGGTAGCCGTACGGGAACGTGCGGCTGGATCACCTCCTTACTAATTAAATCCTAACATAGAACGTGTACCAGTTCAACTATCTCACTAATTTTAGAATTATATTAAGCATTAGTGCTAACTATATTCATGGAATGTGAATGTTGTTGTACTAGGAAGAAAAAAACTAAGAAGAAATAATTTTTATATTTTCTATCATTTTTAACAAATAGCTTCAGCTAGAGTTTGTGAGGGGGTTGGCGTTTCATGGTGGCGAAACGCCAGAAAGAAAAAGCGTTATCTTCTGATTGGTGAGTCAGGGGCCCTTACCATGTACAATGAAGTTCCATGCTCCCCTAACTCTTCGTAATATTGTGATGTGTATGTATGATCATCAATTGGTTTCAAAGGTCTTGCTTCCATACCAAGAGTTGCAAATAGGGTACTTAAGCGTTTTGTAGACTCGAGAATATAGATAGAACCTTTATATACTCTAATGGTTCTAAGAAATTATATTTATTACAGTGTTATATACAGAAACTAATACATTATAAGCAACATTATAATAGTATAAGGGTTTATATACTTTCGGGTAGTAAATATTATTAAGTGATAATTATGGAAATAGCTTTAAGTTCTATTCAAAAAGCAGTTAGAAAAGAATTCCCACAAGCAACCCTTGATGGATATGAAAAAATAAACAAAGGACAAATAAATGAAGTTTATAGATTAGATATCAAAAACATTGACACCCCACTTCTGTTAAGAAAGTATAGTACTAATGACTATTGGAAAGCAAAAAAAGAAGTCAATGTATATAGAACATTAGCAAAACAAGGAAAAGTCCCTGTTCCTGAAATCTTTATACAAGACAGAAAAAGAAATGCATTACCATTTCCATATTTGTTAATGTCTGAACTTCCCGGCAAAGACCTACAAGAAACTTTTGATTCAGCTGATAATGATACAAAAGAATTACTAATGGAAAGAACAGGAGAATGTCTAGGTAAGATGCATCAAATAAAATACCCAGCATTTGGATGGATAATTGATTCTGTTGAAAATTGGGGAGAAGTTATAAAACGAGATCTAGGTTGGAGTATAATTGAAAACATATTTGAAACAAACATGCCAAAAAAATTAATCTACAGAACTTTAGATTACATGTATGAAAATATGAATTTACTAGAAATAAAGGAAAAACCAGTATTAGTTCATAATGACTTTACCATGGATAATATAAAAGTTCAAGATAACCTAATAAGCGGTGTCTTTGATTTTGAACACGCTTTATCTGGTCATAATGAATATGATTTCATAAAACCCGATTGGTTAATGTTTACTAATAAAAAATTAAAAGAAAGGTTCATGAGTGGATATAAGAAGAATTCTGATGTTAGTAGCAAGTTTGAAGAAAGATTAAAATACTACGAAACACAAAGAGCTGTAGGTATGTATATGTGGTTTTATAAAAATGGAAATAAAGAAGAAGCACAAAAAAAACTGGATGTTTTAAAATCAAATATAGGATTTGATTAATCATGAAAAAAATAATAGTATTAGCATTGATCTCTATTGTTTTAGTTAGCGGATGTGTTCAAGAAAGAATAGACAATGAACTAGTAGAATACTGTAAAACAACATATGAACAATCGCTTGAAACAGGCGAAGCAAATTGTCCTCCAGAACTATGTAAACATGAATGTATTGATGGCGATGAAACAACAGGATGCATAGTAGGTTGTGTTCCAAAATAGGTGATATTATGGCAAGTAAATATAAAGCAATAGATGGAAAATGTAAAAAAGTATCAAGATTTAAAAAATCTGGATTTTAATTCTTTATCTTCATGTTATTTGTGTTTTATGGCAGTTTGACAGATATAGTGGTTTCAGATCTTTCGAATTCTTTACAAAATTCCCTACATTTGTTAAAGTTCTGTATTTGTTTTGACAATCCTCTACATGTTCCAGTAATTTCTATGTCATTTATTGTAAATGTTCTTTCTTGTACACAATAGGCATCTGCATCCACATCACATAATGAATCACATTCTGTGATTATATCAGAAAATGCTGATCCTTCAGTGTCTGCTTGATTCTGAACACATCCACTAACAAGAACTACACCAATTAACAATGCAATTAGTATCTTTTTCATACCTAGAATTGGAATTCATGGTATTTCAAGATAACTAATATTGGTATCAATGTCTGGGAAAGAATGGTGGACCGATCGAAATCTGACATATCTGGGGGCAACGATACTATTAAATCAATTTTCTAGAAAAATAAAAAATAGGGTTTAGTTTTCTAAGATTCCGCCCCATTCAACAACTATAAATCCGTTTCTTTCAGGTGTCATAATCTCAGGTTCTTCAATTTCTATTGTGTTATCTAATCTTCTGAAGTGGAAATCAAGCCTGATGATTGTGTCTGGTTGTGGATCAATAATTAAGTTCATATTCTCTTCTAAAAATGTGTCATCCAACAGTTTAATCTCATAGTATGCTGAACCTTCCAATCTTTCTAACCAATATTCTTTGAACTGATCTTTTTCTTTTTGGTTCATTCCCATTGCAATCAAATTTGTATCAAACCATCCATTCAATTCATCTTGTGATACAACCCATCCTTGTTCTGGAAGATCTATGCTGTTCAGCTGAACTTCGTAGAATAAATAATCATATTTTTGTTCAATCAGTCCTTCTGTTGTTACAAAGACATTCCAACCTCCATTATATTCTGGTATATCTTCTATTATTCTACCAGCTGTATCTATGGTAACCTGAATATGTGAATCTGTTTCAGGGTATAGATAAACAGCAGGTTTTTCAACTTGTAACTCCCATACAAATTGTGTTTCATTTTCAGCAATGACAAGTACTACAAAGACTATCAGAATTATAGCCAATGCAATTAAAATCCACTTCTTTCTGTCATCTTTCTTCTTTTTCATATAAATAGATAGAACTCAGCGTTTTTAAAATATCTATAGAAGTGTCGTTGTCTAGAAAATGAATGGTGGACCGATCGAACATACACAGAAATGTCAATGGACTCAAATAGTCATTTCTTCACCTTTCTTTTTACTTACTTGATCTTGAATAATCTCCTCGCTCTTTCTCGATCTTTTTCATCTCTTATACCATAACTATGTTGACTATTATCCTTCATCATGAATATCAGATTCTTGGAAAGTTTTCCTATTTTGATGGATTCTATATCATCAATACGAATCACAAAATCACTAGAAGTAGCATCTAAAATCTCCTGTAAAGATATTTTTTTTATCATATTTTTTATTTTCTTTTCAATATCTTTTTTTGCTGCCATAAATTCCAACATTGATATGTCAGTACCGGCTAAAATCAAATTTGATCCAGCTAAAGGAACATGAATAAGGTATATGGATTTATTTGTTATTATCATTGCGTTTTCATTAGAAGAAAGCACTCTACCTCTTCCTAAAGCTGAATATCCTAAACGATGTCTTCCGCGGATATTGAATGATCGCATTATTCCTGCGATGTAATCTGTTATTTTTTCATTTGGAAGAACACAAATATAAACAGATGACATATTTTTAAATTCTGAATATGATGTAAAGATACCTAACAAAAGAGCACCCATAATAATTGCACTAAACCAGTAAGGAATATCTAAAAAAATTGTAGCAAAAGTAATCGGAAGCATTGTCAGAGACAGTATAATTATGTTCCTAAAAATTATGGTTTTTTTCTCTTGAATGGTCAATTCAGCAGCAGAAGGACTTATATCAGCAGAAGAAATTCTCTTAAGACTTATTATATTCACAGCGACCAAGAGTAATGAAAAAGCTATGAAAAATCCTCCTATATACAAAGGGAGTCCTCTAATAATTAATATTAACATAATAGAAATCATGACTACAGCAAGAATGATTGATTTTATCAAAGAGTGTGCATTGGTTGCTATTGCTGCTGTTTTTATAAATTTTGCCATTTTTTCAGATCTTGCAAGTTCTTTCTTTTTCATATCTAGAATTTGAATTCACAGTATTTTAAGATATCTAATATATGTATTAAGAAATGGTGGACCGATCGGGATTTGAACCCGAGGCCTCCTGCTATTTTGAAAACTTTCCTTGAATTTCTCGCCACTTCATA
>JAAOXY010000088.1 GCA_018221065.1 Candidatus Aenigmatarchaeota archaeon
AGTATCACAAACTTTTATGATGGGAGAAGAAGACTACGTTGATGACCTTCCTTTTGATACCAGATCAATTGCGAATATGGTCGCTTATGAAGAAGCGATAAACACAACTTATCTTATGGATGATGAAGATTATGTTAATGATATTCCTTTCGATACCTTTGAGATAGCTCAAGGTGCAGTAAAAGCTACTGGAAGAAATCAGTACGCTTCTGCAAAATAAAGCAACGATATATGTAGCAGTTTGTAGTTATTTAAGTTTTATGACAAAAAGAAGCACGCTCAACAATAGCGTGCTTCTTTTTTTTATGGTAGGTCGTAACTTAATTCGCTGTCCTGTTTTGGGAGAAATTATACAAATCAGAGCAACCAGATAGCAAAATGTTACATACCAGCAACAGAATGTTACATATGAGTTAGACATTAACTTTTTCTGAATATATTTTTACCTATTGGAATTCTTTCTCACTCTCAAGAGTTAGTTGCACAACAATTTATCTTACTAATTATTCATTAAATAACTTAAAATTATGAGACGTAAATTAATTTTTCCAGTCCTGTTTTTGGTAGCTGTATTTTTCACAAACTGCCAGAAAGAAAAACTCGAATCTTCAGAAAATTCGAACATGATCAGTTCAACTGATCCATCTTTTCGGCATTCGAAAATGAAAATTCAGACTAATCCATTTTTGAACACTGAACCCATACAGAATGACAGAAGCTTTGATATAACTCAAAACCTTACACCAGAATCAGAGGTCATTTATCAAAGGGCATTATCGGGTGTAATAAAGCAATTAGAGACATTAAGGGAAAATGTAAAGGGCATGCAAACATATACTCTTTATCCAACTGGTATGTACCCTGACGATCGCATCAATGTACAAACCCTGGTAAATGAACTTGGAGATGCCGGAATTGATGCCAAGGTAAAACTTAAATCAACTAATCGTGATGGTGTTCCTACTGCCTTCAATTTTGGGTTTAGCACGGGTGGCGGAATTTCTGAAGGGGGTTGGGTTTCTATTAGCACTTATCTAGGCCGCTCTGGAAGCCTAGAATTTATGGGTGAAGGAAAAGGAGATGAAATAACGACAATTAGCGGGGGATTTCGGTTTCCAAATACACAAGGTGGTTCTTTTTTTATTGTGAACAGAACCGATGATGATTTTATCTTCAAAGGCATAAGATTCACTAATGAAGGCGGAATAGAAGTGGCTCGTGTCGGAAGTTTTTTAGCAAAAGAGTGCTTGTTCGATAATACCACGATAGGAATCGACAACTTTGGAGTAAGTAATTCAGTTACTATCAAAGATAATATATTTGAAGATATTTTAATTCCAATGCGTATTCTCAATGATAATCCCATAGCCGTAATTAAGGATAACCAAGTATATAACGCTCAATCTGGGCCTTACTTTGGATTTAATTCAGGAAGCTACATTGTTAAGGATAACATCATTAGAACAATTGATGGTGATGATCCTTATGCCACCGGTGATGGAATCTTTGTATACGATAATGAAGATTTATTTGAGATAAAGGACAATGATATTTCTTGTAATGATCCATTTAGCGCGGGTATATTTCTTCTGGATTTTCAAAATAACATTAAGAACATCTTTATAAAGGATAATAAAATACACATGAACTCAAAATACTACAGTGCTATTGATATTGAAGGCTATGGAAATTCAATAAGCGACATTTGTATTTCAGACAATGAAATTTCTGGAGAAGCTGCCTCAGCATTCTATGTATCAAGTTTGGAGGCCTATTTTCCGCCATCAGATATAAGCGATATATCCTTTAATAATAATAATATAGAAGATTTTGAAACAACTTGTTTGGCTACGGATGGATTTGGATCGGCTTTGGGATGTGTAGATGTCTTTTTTGATGCTTCTACTCATGATTTAACATTTTGTGGAGAGGTTGACATTATTATTGATCAAGGGATTAATAATACCTTCACGGAAGACGATTGTCCCAAATGCGATGACAATTGAGTTAGATTCTCCTTGGTGTAGTTTCGGGATACTTGAAAAACTGGCCACTACCTGAAAAATGCCAACACTTACAAGAACAATACAGCAGAATGTACAAGTGGGCTTTAAGCTATTGCTGTAATATTAATTAATGCTAAAAAAAGGCTGTGGGAGGAATAATTTTCTTTCATGGCCTTTTCTGCTAAAAAGTAATAATTTATATCATATATTATCAAAGATATTTTGATTAAAAACCTGACATAATGCGACCGCAAGTAGGGAAA
>JAAOXY010000089.1 GCA_018221065.1 Candidatus Aenigmatarchaeota archaeon
ATTTCATTTTTTCTTCTAATAATTTTAATCTAGTATCTATAGTTTCTAATTTTTGAAGAATCATATCAATCCTATCTCCAGTTACCGGAGCAGGAGTTGGTTCGGGTGTTGCCGCAACTGCAGGTACCCCAACAGGAGTTGGTGCTTGTCTTTCAGGAATATTTCCATATCTTTCTTCAGCAAGACTAGGTGTTTGAGCACCCAATGGTTTTGGTTCAGTTCTTTCCATTCTAAATTTCTCAAGATCTTCTGGGAGTGGCTTGTCTACAACTGGTTCCATCATAGGAGTTTCTTCAACTTCTTTCTTAGCAAACATTTTTTTAAGATCAGGTAACTTCACGTTTTTCCCTCCTTTTCATTGTTCCAAAATATGCTTTGATAGCATCTTCAAGTCTTATCACATTTCTCTTAGCTTCACCCATGTATTGCATTCTGTGTTTCTTGTAGAACATATTATCATAAAACAATATTCCTATTTTTCCCAAAATATTATTATAGCTAGCATCGGTTTGAACCCAACTTCTTATTGCTATGATAACATTTCCAGAAAGATCTTTTGATGATTGATGACCTTCTATTACGACTTTTGTCATAACTTTTGTTCTTGCATCCTTTACATCCTTTAATCTCCATATTGCATAAAACATTATAGGATCACCAGAAGCATCCCATCTCATTGTGTCTTCAAATACTGCTGGAGATTGTTGTTTGTAAATATCAAGTAATAACTTTGGTATTAATCTCAATAATTCAGAAGGATGATAACCACTGAGTTTTAACACTTTCTGATACTCAGGTGAAAGCACATCTTGCTTTATCGTTACTTTTGCCAATCTATCCCCTCGTTAGTCTCTTTAACTCATCTGCAAAAGTGGTTAGAGCTCTTCTACCTTCTAACAAATATCTTGTTCTTTTTGCATGGTAGAAAGTAGTGTGCCATATCATTCTTATTATTTCATAGAAAAGACTTCTTTCCCAGACACTATCTTGTGGATATTCTGTTCTTAATGCTCCATCAATAATTATGTCAGCTGTTCCATGTCCTTTTGACACAAATCCGCTTAATGAAATATCAACCCAATAATAAGAAAATTTATCAAGATCTTTATTTATTTCCCATTTTATTGCGAATTTTTCAGGATCACCCTTTCCCCACTCAAATTTCTTTTCTACAACACTATGTTCATGTACCCTAAACATTGATGCTAATAATAGAGGAATTTCTTGATAGAATTTTTCTGGATGAGGACCTGTATAATGTATTGTTATTCTAGGTCTAGGTCTAAAAAGATCGTCATGAATCATAAGTTTTGTTCTTGCCCATACCACTTTGTATCACCTACTCCTATTTGCCAAACAATAGAATAAATATATATTGGTCTTAGCCTAATTAATGTTATGTTACTTAAAATATTTGGCATTTTGTTCATAATTTTAGGCTTAGCTTTCCTCAGATTCTTTCCAGACATAGGAAAATATCAGCCAAGTGGCTTCACAAATGCTGGTTTGTTCATAGGAGTATTGTTTATAGTAGTAGGAATATCATTGATTATTATCGGATGAGATGTTTATGGTAGATAAACCTATTTTTGAGTTCCTTGGTGGTACAGGAGGACATCCTGAAAAACAGACAAAACCAGGCATACCGATAAATTTAGTAAATGCACAAACTCGTGGTCATTATCTTTTATCTGGTCCTGAAAAAGCTGCAGGAGAAGAAGATGCAGCAAACCAATATGCTAATTTGAATTTCACAGGATTGCCAGGAACAGCTTCAGGATTATACTATTCTCTTGTATTTGAAATGGGAAGACTTGGTTTCAAGGTTAACAAAGCAGATGAGTGGATAGAGGTCAGTCCAACTCACAGAGCTTACTGGGAAAAGACTACTGCAACAAAACAAATGTTAGAAGGTGTAATAAAACAGGGATTAGCTTCTGCAGCAGCTCTTGTTTCTGATCACGAATTAGCAAAACATGATATAAGAAAATATGAAGAAATACTAAAATATTTTGCAGCACCTCCAGGAAAGCAACACTCATTGAGAGCCATGTTTGTTGATAATGTTGATGCTCATACAGACTTACCGGGTGGCGGAGCAATTAGTTTGAGAACAAGTGTTCAGAGATGGCCTACATTAATTGCAGATTTCATGAAGCTTGATGATAATGATACAGAACCAGATGCAATTGCAAAGAAATATAATTTAAGTAAAGCAGAAAGTGTTATTCTTACAACAAAAAATAGATTGTTCCTTGAATGGAAAAGTATGTTCAAAGGAGCAGCAAAAGATAGATATGTCACACTTACAGCTATGGTAAGATCTCGTGAGAAAAGTATAACAGAATATAAAGAATGGTTGAGACCATACATAGCACGATATAAATTAACAAAGACTGGTGGAACAAAAGCAGGAACATTAAGATCATTTGCAGACATTGCAGGTCAGGCAACTTTCTTTAATTTCATAAGAATATTTGCATGGAAGCCAATGCAGCCAACAGAACCAAGGAGAGCACCATCAGAAGTTGTAAAAGGACCACATGCCCAAGCTTGGTGGATATATCCATATGATGATTGGATGAGATACAATTATGTTTTAAACAGTAAGAGAGGTCTTGCTGCAATATATCCTTGGTTGATGGAAGAAAAGAAATACTGTTCCAGTTGTAAAAAATATTATCCAGCCAACAAAGTAAGATGTGATGACTGCGGTGGTTTTGGTCTCGAAAATAGATTTTACGGAGATCAAGTAATGGAAAATGAAGTACTTGCAAAATGGAAAAGTTTTGGATTCAATCCAGAAGATCTTTATTATTATTTCATTGATATGAAAGTCGAAAGAGCAGGATCGAGTTTACCAATTGGTGAGATTGAAGATATAACATTTTCTATGAAAGGACATGTTGCTAGTCAAAATGTAATGGCAGTAAAAGCTCTTGAGCTAAAATGTAGAGAAATTGAATTAGAACATTACATTGATGAGATGTTGGGTTACAAATCAGAACAAAAAGATATATCAGATATAGTAAAAGAAAAACTTCCTGAAATCTTTGATGAGAAAAAAGAAGTAACTCCTACTGAAAAACTTGGAGAAGAAATTGAAAAGATTTCAAAAATATTAGGATTAAAAGGTGACAGAAAGGGTCCTGCAACACCAAGTAAAAGTTTAATGTTACTAAAACCAGGACAATATGAAAGAGACATGGAAGAAAGAATAACAAAACAATATCTTTCTCCTGCAGGTGGACAGTTTGGAACTGTTGTAGGTTTCTTAAAATCTAAGATGGGTGTCAGGTGATGGGAAAAGTTCCTAAAGGTTATAACATAGGAGTTTCTTCTGGTCTTTGGAGTATTGAAAAGAAAGAAGGAATGTTAGGCATAGCTAGAAAGATAGAATGGGTTGCAACATCATCAGGTACAACATTCACAGAAGTTGCTCTTGATTCTATGACAGAATTTTCTGAACCCGATTTAAAAGAAAAAGTTAAAAGAGCAGTTTCTTTAGGAATGATTTTCGGTATGCATGGAGAAGCTTATGCTACAACAGGATTAGATGCAATGCCTTTAGCATCTGCATTAGAAGCAGATTATGCAAGAGGACATGAAAGATTAATACAACACATAGAAGGCGCAGGAAAAATTGGAGCAATCTACATTAACATGCACACATCAGAATCAACACCATTTATTCTTCTTGAAAAAAGAGATTTGGAAGTTTCAAAGTTAGTTGACTTTTGGGGCAGACCATTCAAAGATTTTTTCGAAGCAAACCCAGACATAATGGAATGGGCATCAACAATTGATAGTGTTATGCAATATAGTAATTATAAAATGAGAACTGCTGAAGAAATAGCTAAAGAAAATATACTTAGACACATACAGACACATGAAGGCAAACAACCTGATGCAAAATTAATAGAAGAAATAAATAAACAAGCAGAAAAAGAAGCAAAAGAATTGAAAAAAGAAATAATGAAAACAATAGTATACAATCCTCATCACCAATATGGTATTGAAAAAGTAGCTTATCTTTGCATAGCAAAATGGATGATGAAAAACAATGATCCACTTTGGCAAAAAATAGTTGGAAAAAAATTTTCAGATAAAGAACTTGAAAAGGGTCATGGTTGGGTACCAGCTGTTGCAGCAAAATATATCTGGGGGCACTTTATGCAGGATTTGTCTAAAGAAACTCCATACAAAGATCCAAGACCTCTTTTAGAAAAATACAAATTATTTTGGTCTTTTGAAACTCCAATGACTACACAAGGTTACGAAGGTCACATGCGTTTATCTCAATTACCTCATATTTACTCTTTGATAACTTCAATAGATTCAGAATGGATAAGATTTACAGTAGACATGGAGCATATACTTGGAAACAATCTTGATCCAGAAAAACAGATTAAAGCATTACCAAGTCGTGCAGCAGAAAAATTATTAGTAGTTCACTTGACAGTTCCACATCCATTAAATCCATCACACATGCCTTTACAGTTAGCATCAGAAGCCCAATATTACATTTATCAAAGACTTTATGAGTTAAGACAAAAAGGTTTCAAAAATGGTTTCTTTTTATTTGAAATTGGAAAAGACGGAGTTAAAGATTCAATACATGTAATGAGATTA
>JAAOXY010000090.1 GCA_018221065.1 Candidatus Aenigmatarchaeota archaeon
ATCCTAATCTTTAAGATATCATTTACACTAAATTTTGCATTCAGTTTATTCAATATATCGTTAGTGCTATTTTCATCTTCAGTAACAAGTCTAACAGTATCACCATTTACAGATAATGCACTTATGTTGATTGCACCTTTTGCTAGTGCGTCGCATATCACTGCAACAGAATTAGCTCCTTCGCTGGTTCGTATGTCGAACTCTTTCATTACATCAACCCCCATTAAGAATTAGGTCTTCGAGATATTAATATAATACCGTTATTTTGATTTCTTGAGCATCTTTATAAGCTCTTTACTTTTTTCCATCTCTTTCAATTCACTTCTATCAAGAACAGTAAGTCCTTCTATCTCTTTCCTCTTTTTATCAGTTATTAGTACAGCAGGATGTTCTGTTACAGAAGCTATTCTTTTCAAATCTTCAGCTTTCTTTTTCATTTTCTTTCTATCAGTTTCAACGTCGGATACTATCAATGATTTTTCTTTTGCAAATACATCTATTGGTGAATATTTTGCATAATCAACTTCAAATCCAAGTTTTTTTAATTCAGAACCAACAGCTTTTTCCAAAGGATCTTTAGGAGTACCTTTGATATCATAATCTTTGAACATGTCAGCAGGTTTCATTATCTTTTTCTTTAGCATATCTTCAAGTTTCTCAGCAATAGACAACATCATTCTTATCTGATGCTTTTCATGCTCGTAAATTACTTTCTTATTTATTCCAACTGCTTCAGCAAGTTCTCTCTGAGTCATATTTTTCTTACTTCTTGCATCTTTCAATATATCAGAATCAATCTCAACATACAGTCCTCCTCTATCTCTGTACATTCTTGGAAATATTCCTCTAATTATCAAATCATTAAAAGTATCAGCAGAGACTGTCGGAGTTTCAAACCTCTCGTAGACAATACCTCTTTGTAGTTTTTCTCTAGTTGTCTGTTCTCCTACTATTACAGGATCACCACCAAGATTCTTTGCTACTATTTTGAGATTTTTTGAATGATCTTGGAGAATAGAGTCAACATTATGCAATACTTTGATTAAGAGTAACTTGTTCTTCTTAGCAGCTATATCAAAACATCCAGTATATCTACAGGTGGTATAACCTTCATTTTCCAACATAGCGACTATATTATCAGCCAATTTCTGTTTAAGCATATTTTTAAATTACTGTGTACAACAATAAATGTCTATGGGCGGGTAGCTTAGCTAGGTTAGAGCGCCTGTCTTATAAAGTGGCGTCTAGTCACTTTTCCTGGCAGCGTCTCGTAGAAACAGGAGGTCGTGAGTTCAAATCTCATCCCGCCCACCAATAAAATTATAGGTGATAATATGCCGAAAAAAAAGAAAGATATGTCATGGGATCAAATTGGTAAAGCAGTAGGAAAAAAGATGGAAAAGTATAGTAAAGAGAATGATAAAGATGGAAACAATTGGTGCAAATCTTTTTCAGTTGATCACCAAGTAAACGGTGGTGGATTTGGAAGATTGCTATTTATTTCCAGTATTCTTTATGCAATGAACTTAACAGGAATGCTAGAAGGAATCCCTCTATGGACATTAGTGTTGATAGCAATAGGATTTGCAATGATGAGGCTTTAGAAATCAAAAACCTTATAAGCCTAACATATCTAAAGCTTGTTATATTTTGGGCCCGTGGTCTAGTCCGGTCATGACGTTACTACCTTGGGTAGTAAAGAATATTGATACTGTTATTTTTTTAATGAAATATTTATGGAAGAAATTATTAGACAAATAAATGATAGAAGATTTATTTCTGATATAGAATTTGATGAAGAAGACGGCAAAATTAAATTATGGAGTAAAAGATCTAAATATAAGATAAGTATACCAAAGAAGGTTGATGAAAGAATATCTTATTTGTGTGGTGTTCTCTTAGGTGACGGGAATATTAATGTGGGTAAGAAACATATCAATTATCCGCGGATGAGAATAAGAATATTTAATAAATCGAAAAGTTTTCTAGAAAATGTTAATAAAGAATTTTTAGATATTTTTAATGTTTGTGGAAAATTGACCAAAAAGAAAGATAAAAATTGCTACATCCTAACGATTCATAGGAGAATTGTTGTTATCTATTTCTTGAAAATAATTGGCTTGTCTTCGGGAAAGAAGATTAACTTAGTTATTCCAAAGATGCTGAGAAATAGGGAATTTTTCAAATATTTTCTAGCTGGACTTTACGATACAGACGGATTTAAGACAGATACATTTGGGATAATGATGCAAGGTTCTAATTATGAGTTTCTAAAGAACATTATTAATTTATTGAATAGATTTTATGGTGTAAAATCACGTAAATTATACTATGGAACTATAAAGACGCCTTTTGGAATTCGGAGCCGTTGTCAGTTTCACATTAAATCTGAAAGTATGGATAAGTTTATAAATATCATACCATTAAGACATAATAGATGGATATTAGATGGGCCCGTGGTCTAGTCCGGTTATGACGCTACCCTTACATCCTTTCTTGATATCAAATATCTGGAAAGGTATGATAGGTAGATATCGCAGGTTCGAATCCTGCCGGGCCCACCATTTTCGTGATTATTATGAATAGAGAAGAAGCTCTTGCATTGGTTAAAGAGAATGTTTCTAACAAAAATTTAATTAAACATATGTTAGCAGTTGAAGCTATCATGAAAGAAATAGCAGAAGTAAAAAAACAAGATGTAGAAAAATGGGCACTTGCAGGATTACTACATGATATTGATTTTGAAAAATGTAGTTCTGATTATAAAGATCACGGAATAATATCCAAAGAAATATTGAAAGATAAAATTAGTGATGATGTGTTAAGAACAATTCAAGCACATGCATTTGATATAACCGGAGTTATTCCAGAAACAGATATGGAAAAAGCGATAGTAGCAGCAGATGCAGTATCAGGATTAGTGATAGCAGCTGCTTTAGTTATTCCTTCTAAAAAATTAGCTGATGTTAAAGTTAAGAGCATCGCTAGACGATTTAAAGAAAAAGATTTTGCAAGAAATTGTAGCAGAGAACGGATGTTATATTGTGAAAAGATTGGAATTAATAAAGAAGATTTTTTTGAACTTTCTCTTAAAGCGCTTCAGAAAATAGCAGATGACTTAGAATTGTAGGGCCGGTGGTCTAGTTCGGAAGGACGCTCCCTCGGCAGGGGAGTGATCGCGGGTTCAAATCCCGCCCGGTCCACCAAATAACTATTTATATCAAAGCACCTAAATATTTGGGTAAGATTAACATGAAAAAAATGATAGTACTTACAATGTTTTGTATTCTGATTTCTTCTACAGCTGTATATGCAGCACAATGTTCTTCATATGGTGACTCAGGAAGTTGTGGAGCAGCATCAAATGATGAATTTTATGCATGCTGGTGGTATAATGCAGATGAATATTTCCCAGGAAGTTCTGAAG
This sequence comes from Candidatus Aenigmatarchaeota archaeon, assembly GCA_018221065.1. GTDB lineage: Archaea > Aenigmatarchaeota > Aenigmatarchaeia > Aenigmatarchaeales > Aenigmatarchaeaceae > JAAOXY01. The sequence goes on from JAAOXY010000090.1 coordinate 3,428, forward strand.
TGTGTGGTATGCAATCAGCTTCATGTCCTCTTGTAGCTGCTGAAGCTAACTGTGATGGTGAATGGGCACAAGTACCTGAAGCTGGATGTTACTGGGATGGTATGTGTAATTCTTGTGATCAATTATTCGAAGGACCATGTGGCACAGAAACTTTTTGTGAATGGGATGCTTCAGCCTTTATTTGTAAAGGTTCATTGGGTGGTACTTGTTCTGCTTTATATTCAGATCAAGGTTCATGTGATTTTGCAACAAATAATGCTGGTCTTCAATGTGAATGGGAGTTTACAAATTCAGTTTGTCAAATAAGTGTAGCCGAAGCAATGCTTGATTGTTCCGGGCTTCTTCCTCATGGTTCTTCAGCCTGTGATAAAGAAATGGTAAATGGTTTTAGTTGTTTTTGGGATGAAGGTAATCCAGGAAATGAATGTTCTATGTGTGTCAATTTTAATCAAGGTGGTTGTGATGCTGAACCTAATTGTCAGTGGGATGCTCCAACTACATGTGTAGGAATTTTAGAAACAGTCGCGCAAGCTGAAAGCTGTGATGATGGAATAGAAAACCAAGACGAAACATGTATTGATGGTGGTGGAATATGTGGTCCTCTTTGTGCAGCAGGAGAAGGATGTTCTGATACTAATCTTGATTGTGAATCTGGTGGAGTTGCGGTAGTTTGTGTTGATAATGTATGTTCTTCTTGTACAAATTTAGTTCAAGACGGGGATGAAACAGATGTTGATTGTGGTGGTACATGTAATTCAGAACTTCTATTATCATGTATATTAGAACAAACTTGTGATGCAGATTCTGATTGTTCAACAAGTTATTGTAGAGAAGGTGAATGTAGGGTAGATTGTGAACAACATCATGAAGATTGTACTTCTTGTTTAGCTGAGGATAGTACTTGTGATTATTATACTTCAGGCGGAGCAGGATATTGTTTTTATAATGATTTTGTATCGGGTAGTTGTGACGAACCTCGTAGTGTAGATTTTTATATTACTGCTTGTTATGAATCAAGTTGTTCCGTTAATGTGTTACCTGCAAATGCAGGATGTGGTTATCAAACAGATGCATGTGATAATAATTATTTTAATGGAGTATATTGTTATACTGATAATATATGTACTAATCAATATACACCATCTCATTGTTCAAATGGGCTAAAAGATGCTCATATAGGAGAAACAGATGTTGATTGTGGTTCAGGTTCAGGTTGTGGATTATGTGCTACATGGGAATCATGTATAACAATTGCTGATTGTAGTGGTTCAGATCAGTGTGATGCTAATAGACAATGTTTTTCAGGTCAAAATGATTATGAATCATCTGAAACAACCATTGTGACCAAAGCTGGTTTTGAAGTTTGGCAATCTGGTCTTTCGCAAGAATATTATCATTCAGGAAATACTGTAATTTTGGGGGATGAAACAGGACAGAATATATACGCACTTATTCAGTCATGGTTTGTAGATAGTTCTGAAACATGGGATTTGACAAATGTTTTTGTTAGTACATCATCAAATTCATTAGGATATGAAATTGATTGGACAATTCCTGAAGATGTTGGAGGCATTGCTCCATTAAATCTTGATCTTCCAATAAATCACATTGTGGATGGATTAGTTCCAGTAAATCCGAATAGAGATCCAGGATATGCTGTTTGTTGTCCTCAGGGTTCATTTTCATCAACATGTGCAGGATTATTTATTTCAAGAGAAGTATATTATGGATTTGATCTCAATAAATATTATGTTTGTCAGAACCTAGTTGGTTCATCTGGATCATCACAAGGTGAAACAAACCTTACAATAAATAGTTCAGTAGAAGGAACATCAGCTGTAGTAGGAGCACCCATTGAATTTTATGCATATTATTTTAATGAAACAAATGGTACTGCACTGACAAACACAACTTCAAATTGTAGTGGATATATTAATTCTTCTTTAAGATACTTTGATTACGACTCAGGAGATACAAGATGGGAATATAATTACACATCTGGTTATAGTACACTAGGAATAAAAAACTGGAATGTAACTTGTAATACAACTGCTGCAGGTCATTATAATTTGTCAGCAAGTGATACAGTTAGTGTAACTTTAGTTCCATATAGTGAAGATCAAGAATTTAATGTTACAGTAAATAGTACTGATCCAAGAGTTGTGGATACAAAGTGTTATGATAGTAACACAGGAAGTTCATTAACTGTAACACCAACTGCATTTTCAACAACAACGGTAATTTGTAATGCAACTGTTTATGATTCAAATGGTTGTTTAGATTATAATTCAACAACACCGTTAGGTGAATTCTATTATGCAGGAGGTCCGCAGTGTGGTGCAAACAATCATACAGATTGTTATAACAATGCAAGTTGTGAATGGACTGGCAG
>JAAOXY010000016.1 GCA_018221065.1 Candidatus Aenigmatarchaeota archaeon
GCATCTATCATTGTTGCAGTGGTTGATTTCTTGATCTCTTTTACGATTTTAATCGCTTTGATGTTCTGGTACAGCTACTTCCCCACATGGCATATGCTAACCCTGCCGCTTTTTTTATTGCTTGGTTTCTTTGCAGCTTTTGGTTCGGGTCTTTTTATAGCTTCGCTCAATGTAAAATACAGAGATTTTAAATTCATCATACCTTTTGTTGCACAGCTGGGTCTATATGTTTCACCTGTTGCATTCAGCACAACGCTTGTACCGGAGAAGTATCAATTGCTTTACTACATGAATCCTATGGTTGCGGTTATTGACGGCTTTCGCTGGGCCATAAGTGGTGGGCAGACAGCTTTTAATATGACAGAAGTGATCGTTTCTGTGGTAGTTGTAAGTCTATTGTGCTTATTGGGTACTATCTATTTTAGAAAAACCGAAAAAACGTTTGCGGATGTGATCTAAATGAAAGAGATCTTACAACAAATCCGACTTGGAGAAGGAAAATCAATAGAATTTAAACGCTCATTTCAAAAGGAAGTAATAGAATCAATCGTTGCTTTTGCAAATGCCAGGGGTGGGAAAATATTTATTGGCGTTGATGATACAGGTAACATTATTGGTACAAGCATTAATAATGAGAGTATACAAAGCTACATCAATACGATTAAACAAAATACACAGCCGAATCTTATCGTTGATATTGAAGAACACAAGATTGAAAATAAAACCATATTAGTGATTGATATTCAAGAACAACCTGTAAAGCCCCTCGCTTATAAAAACCGATATTTTAAAAGAATTAAAAACTCCAATCACCAGATGAATCTGGATGAAATAGCGAATGAACACCTAAAAACAATCAATGCGAGCTGGGACTATTATATTGATACCAGGCATGATTTTAACGATATATCAATTGATAAAGCAATAAAGCTTAAAGAGAAGATAGAAAAGTACCAGGATAAGAAATTTGATGATGATATCTATACCATACTCAGGAAATATGAACTCATTAAAGACGACAAACTTACTTTTGGAGCTTATCTGCTGTTTGTAGACAATGTCTCATCACTGACTTGTATGCAAGTGGGTCGATTTAAGTCAGATACCATGATCATTGATAACCTCAGCCTGAATACAGATCTGATGAGTGAAATTGATGAAACACTTGCCTTTATACGAAAAAACCTGATGGTTGAATACATTATTACAGGTAATGCACAAAGAGAAGAACGATTTGATTATCCAGTAGAAGCCATTAGAGAGATTGTTGTTAATATGATAGTTCATCGGGATTATAGAGATAGCGGGGATTCTATTATTAAGATGTTTGATAATAGAATCGAATTTTTTAACCCTGGAAAACTATATGATGACCTCACCATAGAAAAACTATTAAGTGGGAATTATTCATCAAGAAGTAGAAACAGGGCAATAGCAAAGATATTTAAAGAAGCGGGAATTATAGAAAAATATGGTTCAGGCATAGCAAGGATTAGAAAAGAATGTAAAACCCATGAAATAAAAGAACCAATGTTTGAAGAATTTCAGCATGGCTTCAGGGTAACTCTTTTCAAAGAAAAGCTTGATGGCGGTGTAAGTGGCGGTGTAAGTGGCGGTGTAAATGGCGGTGTAGATCAACTCTTCAAACTTATTGTAAATGGCCCAGGGTTAAAAACAAAAGAACTCAGTGTTCAAACTGGAAGCTCTTTAAGAACCGTAGAGCGATGGCTAAAACAGCTTAAAGATGAAGATAAAATAGAATTCAAAGGATCACCTAAAACAGGAGGCTATTATGTCAAACAATAGATCAAATATAGCCATAAAAGTTGAAAACCTGGGTAAAAAATATGTGATTAACCACGAAAAAGGAAATGGTGGCGATAACTTTCGTGAAGTTATCGTCGGAAACACAAAAAAGATCTTAACTTCTTTAAACCCTTTTAGTAAGCCATCAAAAAACGAAGTTCAAAAAACAACAGAAGATTTCTGGGCATTGAATGATGTGAACTTTGAAATTAACAAGGGTGACAAAGTTGGTATCATTGGACGAAATGGAGCAGGGAAGTCAACACTTCTAAAAGTCCTTTCTCGTATCACTGAACC
>JAAOXY010000017.1 GCA_018221065.1 Candidatus Aenigmatarchaeota archaeon
CTCTTACCTCAATCAAAGCCTCAACCACATCATTGACCTTTTCCTGGTCAACAACAGCTTTGTATTTTAGGATTACTTTGTCTTTTTCAAGCTCTTTTATTGATGACTTTACTTTATCTTCTTCTAAATTAAGCATAACTCCTATATCTTTTGGAGTTTTTCTTGCATCATCTTTTAGTATCTCAATAATCTTCTTTTTATTTTCATCCATGAAAAACCACCTTTAACAGGAAGAATACAGTTCAATATTTAAATATTTAGTATATTGGTTGATAAATACAGAATAGATTGTAGAAAGATTTATATACCATTCTAGAGTTACTACAAATTATGAGTGAACTAAACAGTAGTCCCGACTGAAAACCCGTTAATTCCCAATTCTCAGAAAAAATAACAACAACACAAGGTTCAAACACGGATTTTGCTGTGCAAAATCCTATTCCGAAAGGAAATTTTCGAACTTCGTAGCGGAAATTTCCTCTCCAGCCAGTCTTCACCCATGTTGTTATTTTTCCTTGCTTCTATTCAAGGCACTTACCAATCTTTTGGCAAATGTGTAAATACCCACCCAAGTAATAAAACAAATTTCATCTTCAAAACAGTAAAGCATTTTCCAACTTTTGTTGTCAGCTTGATAATAAGCCAAAGGTTATGCATAGCTACTGCATAACAAAAGTAAAAATATCTTATCACTTTGTTTATCGACGTGGTTTTAGCTAAAAACATATTTTGCAGTCTATATCCTGTTTCAATCTTCCACCTTTTCTTGTAGAGATTTAGATAATAATTTGCATTATGCAGCCAAGTATTTCTTAGAGTTGTATAGAAACCAATCTCTTTGCCATTACTTAGCCTCATCATTAGAAGCTTAACATCAGCATATTCCCCTTTTGGACTTCTTAGCCAATATTTTATTGCTTTGAATTTCTTTCTTCCAAGCTCTTCAAAGCATTTTTCGCCTTTTTTATCCTTCACCATAGGCATCAAAACTGGCGCCAACCTATACTCTAAATCGTTTAATATCTTGACATCTCTAAAGCCCCTGTCAAGCAAAACAACCTTAATTTTAACATACTTTTTTGCTTGCTTTATCAGCCTATCAACTAGTCTTGCTTGTGTAGTTTCTCGACTATAAAACTTAACTGATAAGTTTATAAGCTTGTCTTGTACCAATATCTGCATAGTCATATATTTGAAGAAAAAATTAGTGCCATTCTTGTGCTTACCACCACGAATTTCTCTGCTTGATCTTTTCTTCTTGCTATAGGTTTCTTGTTCGTGATTATCGATTATTACTATTGCCTTGTATTTTTTGCCTTTCTTTGCTTTAGGCAACATCCTAAAGAATTGTTTTTCAAACAATCCATGATATTGCAGCTCAACTTCTTCAAAATCTAATTTTTTGAGCTGCTGAAGTAAAGCATCTCCGCTGGGTTTGTCGTCGATAATGTTCATTGCTTTGCTTCCATCTTCAGCACAGCAGTTGAGTAAGCTAAGAAAGCTTACTTCTTCAAGATAGTTTTCTTCTGTGTACTTGATGTCTTTTGTTTTGTTTAATTTCAGCTGAGAATTGATGTTATTCTTTGCTGAAATTAGTAAAGTTTTTAGTTCAGTTATGTTCATATGACTTCACCTCCTTTTTTGTTGGGATACAAAATAAGGGGTGATGGGAGATATAAAATCTCCCATTTTTTAAGAATTCTTTATCGTCGAAAAAGGATTATGTTAATTTTCAATCGGATTTACTGTATAGAGAAGACTAGTGAAATGAGTATTAATGGTATAGCTTATGAATTAGCTGAACTATTCGAGAATTCTAGGATGCTTGATATGCGACATAAAAAACCTTATAGGAGAGCAAGAAGGTAGGTAGATTTTCGTTTTCGCCACTTTCTATTTCTTTATCGACATCCCTAAAGTTATCAAAAAACCAACTCCTAATCCTATCAGTGTAAATGCAGGAATAGCCAAAGGAAAAGTAGGCATCAAAAGAAACCCAATTCCAATACCTATAAGCAAACCTCCAGGAATTGCATATTTGCTGACATCATCTTTTTTCTTGGTTTTTTTCATAGTATCACCTTAATAGCTAAATAGTCTTATTATATATAAGTTTTTAGGAAAAGAGGTGATTCATTAGCATTCGTAGCTTTGCGTTACCCATACCTTAAAGTCCGTCACTTCGTTCCTTGACATTAGCGCTACTCGTTTCACTCGTAGCGTAATATCCGTCACTTCGTTCCTTGACCTTTCGGTACTATTCGTACCTCAAAGTCTGTCACTCACTTTGTTCGTTCCTTGACATTAGCGATACTCATTTCATTCGTATCGTAATGCGTCCACGGGCTTTAATTTCGAAGCCCTGTAAGCAGGAATAACACCTGCCACTATACCAA
>JAAOXY010000091.1 GCA_018221065.1 Candidatus Aenigmatarchaeota archaeon
AAATATTTATTTAAGAATGATGAATAATTCAATTGGAAATAATCGTCCACGAAAGTCAATGCTGATTCGTAATCTTCAATCATCTTTTTCGCATATTCACCTACAATATGAATCTGCTGTACCTTACTTTGATAAAATTGATCTAACTGTTGATAATCTTCATTTTTGTATTGAATCTGATTGTTCATTTCAAGTCTCTCAACTGTTAGGCTATTGTACACTACTAAGAAACCTCCTTCAATCTTTATCGCTTCAATCCTGGATAAATAGAATAATGCATCTTCAATTTCGTCAATAGAAGCACTTTGATTAAACAGTACAGATTCCTTTTCATAATTTTCTTTTAATTCATGAACAGAAAATTCTACCAATTCTTCATTTTTATTTGATTCGATATTACTTTGAGTTTGTAGTACCTTTTTATACAAATAGTTGATAATAAATCTTGATAGTTTATGTCTGTTTTCTTGCTTCTCCTTTAATATTTCTTTTTGTTGGGTAATTATTATTGAGATATAATTTTTAGAATAGTTCTGATTTTTTTTCTTAATCCAATTTTTGATGGCCCAAAAATTAAGAATAGTCTTAATCATATTTGGATTAACCTTTGTGCAACCGTTTTCTATTGCACTTTCGTTTAGTTCTTTAATATTAAATAATTGTTCTCTTTCATCTAAACTAGGTAACAAGTAATTTTCAATTTTAGCATAGGACTCTAAAATTGAAATAGAACGGTTTTTGTTTTCACTTCGCTTAATAAAAGCAGTTAAATCCTTTGTGTCAGCTAAAATCTTTTCTTCTCGTAGAAGATTAATAATTCTAATTACTTCTCCTTTTACAATTCCTAAACGATCTGATATATAATCAACTCTTGATTCTGCGTCTTCATCAGTGGCTTGTATTTTACTCTTGGCAGAAAACAGCTTTTTAATTATTCTTATAGCTTTTACTTTTTGTTTCTCTTCAAATTTTGAAGACTTATTAATCTTTTCAATGGCCTCCTGGGCATTCTTTGATAATATACTATTTGCGAAAATCCTGGGAATATTTTGTCCTCTTTTCAAATAACCTGTATTCTCAAGTGCAGCAATGGCAGTTTTAACACGATTCTCAATTTCAACAACATTTTCATCCCATCCAGCTTTACGGGCTATTTCTAATGCAGAGTTAGATACAGTCGGCCGATTTTTTGTGATATTTTTAATCGCCCTCCAGACTTGTTGAATTTCTTTAATCGATAGTTTTGTCTGGTTGAGTAAAATAAAATGTTTGCTAAGATCTTCTTCATTAAATAAGACATGGCAATCTGCTTCTATATGCGGATTTCGTCCAGCCCTACCAGCTTCTTGAACATAGTTTTCTAAAGAATCAGATATTTCATAATGAATGACCAGACCCACATCCTTTTTATCTATTCCCATTCCAAAAGCTGAGGTTGCCACAATTATTTGTACCTCATCTTCCATGAAGGCGTTTTGGTTTTCTGTTTTTTCTTTAACCTCCATCTTGCCATGATAAGGTCTTGCATCAAAACCATCCTCATACAATCTTTTAGCTAAATTGCTGGCTTTTCTTACTCTAGAAACATATACTATTGTTGGACAATCTTTAGACGCAATAAGATTCCGAATAGAATTGTATTTTTCCTCTTCATCATTACTGTT
>JAAOXY010000002.1 GCA_018221065.1 Candidatus Aenigmatarchaeota archaeon
CACCCGAGGCTCCACTATCAATATTTTTAGTCTTGAAAGAAGTTATCTTTAAGTGGTATTCTGTCTAATATTCTGTTATGGGTAAAGAAAAACAAGCTAAACGAAGTGCTTATCAAAAGTCACTTAGAGAGAGAAAGAAATTAATAGATAGAAGAAAAAAAAGAAAGCTGAAGAAATAATCCATTTCTTAGATTAATACTTCGATTAAGAATAGTATAGCTCCTATACCAACACCAATTACAGCCCCGCGAATCACAGGATTATCCAATAATTTCTTTTGTTCCATAGTTAGATTATATAATTAGAAATATTTATATGAAAAAAAGATTTAGATGAGCGAGCTCCACTCATATAGTTTGTTTACCATGATACTTTTTATACACAGTTTCTATAATTTCTTTACTCTGACCAATATATTTCATAGGATTAGTTATCTCATGCAAAACATCGTTAGGTATCCTTTTTGTGATTTCTTCATTTTGTAACAAAATATCAACAAAATCTATTTCTTCATCATAAGCTTCTATAGCAAGTTTTCCAGTAAGATCATGTGCATCTTTTCTCGTCATAGGTTTTTTCATCTTCCTAGGATCAGTTAAATATGTCATTACTTGTTGTGCTGTTACAACACCATAAGATCTTTGAACTCTATCTTCTACTTTATCAGTTGAATCAAGTTTATACACAAGATTGGCAAGTCTTCGAACAACATGATCTCCCCATTTGAAAGAATCTTCTAGAACTATTCTATCAGATGCAGAAGCAGAAAGATCTCTCGAATAATTAAAATTACATGCTGATAATTCAGTACTCATACCACCACGCATATAATTAGAAAATGATAATGTTTGCTCCTCAACAGTTGGATTTCCACCCTTTGCATCTTTATGTGGCATTGCAGATGATCCTTTTTTCCCTCTAGGAATAATAAAAATACCACTATCATCACTTCTACCCATTCTTATGAAGTCTCCAAGATTTCTCATAGTCTCAGCAGATCTAGCAACACCATAGATAATATCAGCTATAAATTCCCTTCCAGGTATTTGAGCTGGGGCATCCATATGACCTATTTCAAGTTTTTCACAGTATTTTTCTTGCATTTTCATACCATTTATTCCAAGAGCTGTTGCTGAATGATGATTACCTGTAGCATCTGCCCACTTTCCTACTATTGAATTATTATAAAAAAATCCAAGAACATTCAAGCTTGATTGTAACATCTCTCCATAATGTGAAAACGGTCTTCCAAGAACTGTCGGAAGTGCATCATAGAGATGTGAAGTATCCATGTGTGAAACATGTTTCCATTTTTTACTTTTCTCTAATGTTATATCTCTCAAGTTTTCTAAAGAATCAATATAGACTTCGAGTGCTTTTTTTAATTGCAATGCTTTTGCAGTTTCAGTTGAATCTGCACTTGTTCTTGCTTTGTTTATATGTGTTCCAGCTCTTTTGGTTACTTTTTCTCCCCAAGCAGTATTAATTGCAATTATATCATGTCCTGTGTCTTCTTCTATCTCTCTTATTCTTGCAGGATTTATGCAATTCAAATTTGCTTTATCATAAAGTTTCAGAGCATCTTTTTTAGGAACAACATCAGGATACATATTGCTCATTGTAACAACAGCTTCTGCTTGTGAATCAAGAACATAAGAAAATGTCTTCTCAGCACCAAAAATATCTATCATATCATCAGTACCATATCTACCAGCAACAAGTAAAGCAGGATTTGTATTGTGATCAACACCTCTTGGCTTAGGTTTAGTATAAACAATCTTATCTACCATAAACAACACCCATTACAATAAGTACTCTAATCTTTAAATGCTGATTGTTATATTTTCACTAGCTCCAAGCATTCTTTAAGTTCTACGAATTCTAATTCATTTTATGAAAAAACTAGTCTTGTTATTAGCAATTGTTCTTGTCGCAGGATGTATTCAACAACCAATAGAATTAGAAGGAGTTGAAGTAAGAAATTATGAAGGACAAGATTTATCATCAATACAAGACTTTAGAGAAAATTCAATAAAAGGACCACAATACATTGACATTGATTCTTACACTCTAGAAATATCAGGATTAGTAAACAATCCAAAAGATTATACTTATTCAGAAATAATTAACAGACAAACATACAAAAAAGTAGTCAGATTAGACTGTGTAGAAGGCTGGTCAGTAAATATCCTATGGGAAGGAATCTTACTAAGAGAATTAATTCAAGAAGTTGACCCAACCCAAGAAGCTAATACTATAATTCTATATGCAGAAGACGGTTATTCAACATCATTCCCAATAGAATACATAATGGAAAATGATATTATTCTAGCTCATAAGCAAAATGATCTTACATTAGCTCCAGAAAGAGGATTCCCATTCCAATTAGTAGCAGAAGAAAAATGGGGATACAAATGGATAAAATGGATAACAAAGATAGAATTATCAGATGATGAAAATTATACAGGATATTGGGAATCTAAAGGATATTCCGATACTGAAGACAGAGACAAATCTTTCAGAGATTTTAACTAACTTACGATTTAATTCTTACTTCCTTAGCAAGCGAATGATATTTCCAATACTTATCAGAAAGATCATTTATCTCGTCTCTTGCTGCACCTGCTTCTTTAGCTATTTGAATTTCTTGATAAAATTCATAAGCTTTAGCAAGTAATTCATCAGAACGATGTCTACATTTTTCTGCAAAACATCGTCCCATAGCATCAAGATATCTTTGTTTAGTTTTTACTGTAGAACTACGACCATCTCGTATGCCTTTAGCAATTGAACAATGATATAGCTCTGTATCATCAAAATCAGTAAGTTTAGAACATAGACAATAATGATCGTCAAAATCTTTTAAATCATCAGGAGGAAGCATTTTACTAGAGTTATCAACCATGTGTAGTAATATCCAGTAGACAATTTAAGTTTAATATAAATACCACTTTCTCAATATCTCTTCTATGGTAAGAGTAACAATATCTAAAAGAAAAATCAAGAGAAGTAAAACTAAAGGAAAATTTAAAAAAAAATCTAAAAAAGTAGATAAGAAAATATGGCTTGAGATGATGATTGTAATTACGATTTTAGTAATTGTTACCATAGCATACTTAATGTGGACAGCAACTGAGGTAAAATATCATTTCCAAGAAAATTGTGAAGTAGTTCAGGTACCATATATTGAAAAAACATGTGATTCCACTGGCTGTTCCAATCATACAGTAGATGTAGAAGAGGTAGTGTGCCAAAGATCAGTTGGAAATCAAACCCTCTATAGGTATCATTAATGCATACAAGCTATATTAGGCCATTGTTTACTGTTTCTATGAAATCTCACACACTCACAGCATATTCCATGTCTTGGACAATCTAATTCAGTGCAAGGACACTCTTTATTGTTCTTTTCTCTATTTTCACATACCATATTTTACTATTATTGAGTTTGATTTAAATACTTCTGTAGGTTAGATTATTAACATGGGCC
>JAAOXY010000092.1 GCA_018221065.1 Candidatus Aenigmatarchaeota archaeon
ATAAATGTGTAAAATGTGCGGTGGGTTTTCTTTGTTTTCTTGTAGCGAATCTACCATTCTACTTCATTCTCCCTGCTTGTGCCTAACATCTCAATACTCGCATTGGGTTTATCGGGAATATATGTTGATTTTTTATTCGTTTATTACGCATATATTCCTCTTATCAGAAATTTTTATTTTATCAATCAGAACCACTAGCATCCGAAAGTTTTCGAGCATAACATAAATAGTTACAATATATTTAATAATCAAAAGATTTAACCATATTCATAGGAAAATAAGTCATGATTTGGAAAAAGTCGCAGAGGTGGAGGTCTTTTAACCCTTTTGGCACCTTCGCTTATGTGATTGCAGACATAGCTTATTGACAAATAATAAGGTAAGCAAAATCTTATTTTCTCTACGAAATTAGAAAATGCTACAGCTTTTTTAGTTGCAGTTCTTCTTAGTAGCTCCAATAAAAGATAACAAATTAGAGCAATATAAATCTGTGATTTAACAGCGTTTTCACTAGTTCCAAGAAATGATTTTACTTGAAGGTTTTGTTTAAGAGCTTTGAAGAACAACTCTATATCCCAACGTTTTTTATATAAATCAGCTATTGTTTCAGCTTTCCAATCTAATTGGTTCGTTACTATTTCAATTACTTTGTTTTCATCTTCTTTGTAAAGGTGTACTAAACGTAGTTTTTCTTTGTTTATCCCACATTTCTTTGCTGTATCTGAAGTGAGTATTATTATTTCATCTTTCAGAATATTATCACTTGTCTCTTCTAATAGGTCTGTTTCTGCAATCACTTCAAATAGTGTGTTTTTCTTTATTCTTGTAACAAAAACATTCTTTGCCATTATTCTGCTAAGCATAAGAGTAAAATCAAAGTAAGCTCTATCCTCAACGATTACAGTACCTTTGGGAAAAACAAGTTTATCAAACCCCTTGCTATCATGTAATTTGGCTTCTGTAATATTGACAACATCTGGTATCATTAAAGTATCATCCCAACATGTATGAACTTTAATTCCTCCTTTAGCTGTCCGATATTTTGCCCAATCAAACATCGATAAGCATACTGATATTATTGTGCTATCAATGAGCTTTATTCTCTTGTCCTTGATTTCTTCTATAACTTTTCTGTGGCTTGTTGAACTTAATATCTTTTCATAGTGAGAAATTAGCTTTGAATAAAGGAGTTCATAGACTTTCCAATTTCTTTTCTTATTGCCATCACTCATGGTTGAGCGAGCTGGTGATTGCGACAATCCTAAGTCTTTGATGAAGATTTCACTTACCCCTATACCAGAAGATATGTCACTAAGCGTTATACTCTTGTTCAGCTGTCCGAAACTCATGGCCACAAATTGATCGTAGGCTTTATATTTCGAGCATCCTTTATTACTCTGATATTTGGCTACACAAGAATGAAATATATCCTTGGGTACTAAATCTATGATTTGACGTATCAGTGGTTTATTGTTATTTTTGTTCCTGTTGAAAAGCTCCATAAACTATCCTTGTTCTTTGTCGACTACAAAGATAGGGAGCTTTTTAACTTTTTACACTTTCGGATAGTTGTGATTTTTTATATAACTGAGTTCTCCTTTAATCCGCCAGAGACGGACAAGGGTTTAATTCCCAGCGCATTGTCTTGGAG
>JAAOXY010000093.1 GCA_018221065.1 Candidatus Aenigmatarchaeota archaeon
AGAAGAAACTTTTCTCAATTCTATTTCTTGCTGTTGTTCAATTTGATCAGTTATAGTTTCTTGTGATCCTGATAAATAGAAGTATAACATTGTTCCTAAAGATATAGTTATTAAAAGTATTAAGACAAGGGCAATAATTGAAGATATTCCTTTCATAAAATCACTTCTTTCCTTTCTGTATTGTATATAGGTATTTTATTCTACTTAAAGTGTCGGCTTGACTTGCGGGTTTTTCCATTGTTCTTAGTCGTATTAATCTTGGGAATCTTAGAGCATAACCTGATTCATATTTCGGACTTTTTTGTATTTCTTCATAACCAACTTCAACAACAACATGAGGGTTTATTTCTATTGAACTTCCCTTTTCAGATATTATGTGCGGTTTGAGTAATCTAGTAATTTCTTCTAGTGTAACATCAGTATCATCAGTTTTCTTTTCTTTTAATCCAGTTCCCAACATACCACATGTTAAGAATTTCTCTTTATCTCTACAACCAAGTATTAGTGATCCAACAAAACCAGTTCTCTTCCCGGTTCCCCACACACCACCTATTATTGTTAAATCAAGATTTTCCATTGTAGGTTTTACCTTTAACCAATAACCTACCTTTCTCCCAGGTTGATACCCAGCTTCTAAATTTTTAACCATTATACCTTCTTGACCTTGTGCTAGAGCTTTATTGTAAAAATCTTCAGCTTTTTTCAAGTCTTTTGTTTTCAATTGTTTTGTTATTTTGAAATCTTTTGTAGATTTGATTGATTTTTCTAATAATTTTCTTCGTTCTTTAAAAGAAATATTATAAAGTGATTTACCATTTAGATACGTTATATCAAAAATATTCACTTCTACAGGTATTTCCTTTATCATCTTTTCAATATCATATTTTCTTTGTATTCTTCTAGAAAGTTTTTGAAATGGTAAAGGTGTATTTGTTTTAGGATCCATTCCAACAGCTTCACCATCTATTATGCATTCTTTTGCTATAATTGATGTCTTTGCCATTTTTACAATATCAGGGAACTGTTTGGTAACATCTTCAAGTTTTCTTGTGAATACTTTTACAACATCACCCTTTTTGTGTATTTGTGTCCTAACTCCATCAAACTTTACTTCAAGAACAGGATTCTCGTATGACTCTAACGCATCTTTTAATGATGGAGATTTTTCTGCTAAAAGTACCATCAACGGACTTCCAACATCAATTACTATTTTCTTCAGTCCTTCCTCACCGTCTTTCTTAGCAACTTCAGCTATCTTTCCAAAATCAGGATTAAGATTCCATGCACTTTCTACTAACTTTTTATCAATATCAAATGCTTTTGCAATCGAATCTCTTAGTATTCCTTGTGCAACACCAACTCTTAGTTGTCCTAAGATTGTTCTTACAATATATTTTGCTTCTTTTGGCGTTGCTGCTATCAAAATACCAGCAACAGAATTCAGTTTTCTTTCTTGGCTACCCTTACCAGATATTTCTGGCAAATTAACAATTTCATCATATACATTTTCAACAGAAAGTTCTTTCTTTAGTAATGCTCTTTGTTTTTTACTTTTTATCAATTCTTCAGCTGTAATGCCAAGATCTCCTTTTCTCTTGAATGTATTCTTTACCTCAGATTCAGGATTTCCAGAAGCCTTTCCAATAGCTTTAATTATCATACTCGTAGAAACACCAGTTTCTAAAGATGACACTGATCCTGTTATTATTTTAGCTAATAATCCAAGATCCTTTACAGAAGCTTCTTTTAACAGTTCAGCCAGAATGTCTCTTTTCTTTAATTTACTAGAATGTTTTTCTAGTTCTTCATAGACATCTGCTAAGACAGAGTATTTCATAGTAAAGAATTAGGTTTGGAGAATAAAAATGTAATTGGGAGGGGGAGGGGGCCATTTCTTTAAGAAATATTAAGCTAGGTGCCCCCTCAGTGTTGTGGGTATGATAGGAGTATTATTTTTTCTTTTTTGGTTTTTTTGGTTTTTCAAGTCCAATTGAAATTATCTGATTTTTGGAAATATATCCAATATCAAGAGTTTTCAGTGCTTTCTGACGAGATTCATCACTAGGTATTTCTCTCATATCTTTTAATTCTATATCATCATATGTCTCATCTGTCAACACTCCTCTATAGGAAAGAGACATATTTGAACAACTTTCAAATCCATAAAAAGCTATTTTGCCTGTAGTTAGGACTCTAACTTTCTTTCCATTAAGTTTCGAATATCTCATTTTTTCGCCTTTCATTTACATCACCTTTTTTGCAATTTTATTATATTTTTCTTTCTGAAGATCTGCTTCTAGACCAAATCCGTACATAACAGCAGATGAAATTGCTCCAGCTCCAGCCAATTTGTAACTTCCCGTAGCAAGCAAAGGACCAACTAAAGCTCCATTAAACATAGCAGCAGCATAATATACTTCAGATTTGTTCATTTTCTTCATAACAAAATCAAAACCATTTGCAATCTTTTTACCTATTTTTTTACTCATAACATCACCCTTTTTGCTATCTTTGATAATTCTGGATATACTCTTTGTGCATATTCCAGACCATTCACTTCAATAGTTGTATCATAAATTTTACCAAAATCTTCCTGGCTTACACCAGGTATACAACCACTATAAACTGTAACTTTTTTTTCACACTTCATCTAATCCACCACTATAATCTCTTTCTCAATTCTGAGTATCTTGCTTTGACGTTCTGAACAACAGGTTCAGATACTTCCATTGCAAATCTCAATAAAACCATAAAATCACTTTTTGTCAATTTTAGCATTCCACATACCAATTGCTTCAGTTTGTGCAGGAGTAGCATTTTCAGGAATATTTAATGTTCCCGCATATCCATGCTCCATACAACTATTCAAACAATTACTATAGTGAAAATTTACTGCATTCGTGTATCTTATTCCTTCTTCTTTGTCTACTGCCATCATAATCACTCCTGATCCTCGCTGATGTATTCAGCTTTTCTTGCTTCACAACTTTTTTCGTCACATTTACTACATATCTTAGTTCCAAAGAGATTAACCAACATAAGGACGTCTTCTACTTCTGATCCTTTGTAATTGTGTTCCTTCATCTTTGCTTGAGTTTCTTCATCAAATGTTGAAGCAGGATATGCAATTCTTCCAAGATCCTGTTCATATTGACATCCTTTTGGAAGAGCCAAATAACTAGAATCAGCCATTTGTAAGTCTCCCTTTTTTCCATTCAAAATATTTTTTGCTAAATTACCATAGCCAGCCAACGTAGGCTGGTATGTGCTAAGTATAAGCTTTGAAAGTTTACCCACCCTTTTGTCATCACTCAATTTTTTATTAACCATCGAAAAACCACCCCTCAATTTTTGTAACCACTCAGTAGTTACTACTATAAAGTAATACGATTTAAGTCCATATAAAGCTTCCATCTTTCACTATTTTACGGTAGTTATAGTTTATTTTTAATATGGGTAACACTAACTAGAATCATGGTATTCAGATATTTCGCAGGCACAAAAAGAAGAAATAGAGCAGGAAAAGCTCTAAAAGATGTAAAAGCATCAGATCTTTTCTCAACTAGATCCAATACTTTCAACACAGTCAGAGAAGTAATAGAAAGTAGAAGAGCTGTTAGAAAATACATAGCAAAAGATGTTCCAGATAGTGTTGTTTACAAGCTTCTAGAAGCTGCAGCTCATGCACCATCAGAAGGAAATCAACAACCATGGGAATTCATAGTAGTTAGAGATCATATTAAAAAAGAGCATATAGTAGAAGCATGTTATAACCAGAATTGGATGCTGCAAGCTCCAGTATTCATAGTTGCATGTACTAACATGAGATTAGCTCGTGCAATATACGGTGAAAGGGGAGAAAGGTTGTATGGAATTCAAGCAACAGCAGCAGCTATTCAAAATCTTCTATTATCAGCACAATCAATGGGATTATCAACATGCTGGATAGGTTCATTTTCAGAATCTAAAGTAGCTATATTAACAGGATGTCCAGATTACATCAGACCAGCAGGAATAATCACTCTAGGATTTGGCGCAGAAAATCCAGAACCTCCAATGTTGCAAAAAGCAGAAGATTATATTCATATTGAAGAATTCGGAAGAACACTTTTAATTGAAAGTGTAATAGATCAAAAGTCGCCCTTAGGAAAAGGACGATCAGAAGTGGATTATTGGGCAAAGTCCTAGTCCACTTCTTCAAAAATAAATTCTATATTGGCTATCAGGTAAAACCGTTTCTCTAATCATAAGGCATCAGTTATTTTTACTGAAAAACATGAGAAAGAAGGGAGCTTCATCTCTGAAGACTCCCCTCATATTAAATTTCTCCATAGTCTGCACCTTATTTAAGTATTACTGGAATACCCAATTCATTTTCTGCTGTTCTAGCCATTTCTTCTTTCTCTACAGGTCCAACCAAGTATGGTGATTTTACACCTGTTACGATTGCTATTACCTGTACCTTTCCATTCATTTCTGGTGTTACTCTTGCTCCCCAGATTACTTGTGATTCTGGGTTCAATCTCTTTGCAATTATCTCGCCAGCTTCGTTTATTTCAGCTAGTGTACAGTCAGGTCCACATGTTACATGTATCAAGGCTCCTGCTGCGCCTGCATAATCTACCTCTAACAAAGGATGGTTCAGAGCTTTCAAAACTGCATCTTTAATTCTTGAAGATGAGTCACTTTCACCAACACAAATAGCAGAAACGCCACCTGCACCCATTATTGTCCTTACATCAGCAAAGTCTAAGTTTACTAGAGATGGTACTGTTATTGTCTCTGTGATACCCTTTATCATCATTGAGATCAGTTCATCTGCTAGTGCAAATGCTTGTGCAATAGGCATTGAACCTGCGTATTCTAGCAACTTCTGGTTCTCAATTACTACAACAGTATCAGTAACTTGTCTCAGTCTATCTAGACCGTCTTCTGCTTTGTTGATTCTTGTTCCTTCCATCTTGAAAGGCATTGTTACTGCACCAACTACAATTGCTCCCATTGATTTTGCCATCTCAGCTACTACAGGTGCACTTCCTGTTCCTGTTCCTCCACCCATTCCAGCTGTTACAAATACTAAATCTACTCCTTCTAACATTTGCTTTAGCTGTGCTTTGTTTTCTTTAGCTGCGGTTTCACCAACTTGTGGGTAACCTCCTGCTCCGAGACCCCGAGTTGTTTCTTTACCGATTAATACTTTCTTGTGTGCTTTTGTAATTGACAAGTGTTTTGCGTCTGTGTTTATTGCTATAATATCAGCTCCAGATGCTCCCATCTCTGTTAATCTAGAAACTGTATTACTACCTGCTCCACCGCAACCTACTACCATTATCTTAGCTTTATGCATCTGAATGTCAAACTCTTCTGAGACTTTTGATTCCCAGTCAGTGTTTTTGTTTTCATCTAATCTAGCCTGATAGCCAGGTACTGTTGGTTTTGCTGCTTCTTGTTTTTCTGCTCCGAATGCTTTATCAAAGGCAGACTGTATCATTGAATCCATTGTTCTTTCACCCCATATTTAATTTCCGGTGTATGCCAAAACATACATTTTTTTATCGTACGATATGTAACGGGTATGTGCCAAGCACATGAATTGTCGAATATATACTCTTTAAAAGCGAAATGCTTTTTAAATAGTAATCACCATTATGCTTAGAAGTTTAACACTTAGAAAATGTTATTTTAAAAGAAAATACTTACCAGTGGTGTTGTGTGTGTACGTAATTGCCCTTCACAAACTTTTTACCAGAAAGTTTGTTTAAAGTTAATTGTCCAATTAACTAATAAGAGTAATTTAATTTCTATTTCTAGGTATATAAACATTTATCCACTCCAGAAGATATTTTACAATAGATAGTTTGTTCTTGAAGATAGACTTATATATTTGATTTTATATTTACTCATTGGAGAGGGTTAATAGTATGATATCAGAAACTGAAAATATTTTAGGAGCATCAGCAAAACACACTAAGAATCTTAAAACTTATACTCCAAAACAAGCAGAAAAGAGATATTTGCTTAGAAAAGTAAAGCAAAAATATAATGTTATAAAAGATATTTGTGATAGGCATGATCGTTGCCAAGATTGTGATTTTATGTTAGATGTGTTATCTAGTCCTATCAGGTATCCTGATCTACAAAGCTGTAATTTCCCAACTTATAACAATAAACAACTCAAACGTCTTCTAGACATCCCAGAATAGAATTAATTTAAATAATAGCCTTCAAGAAGTATATTATGCCCATGTAGCTCAGCTCGGAAGAGCGACTGGCTGTTAACCAGTAGGTCGCAGGTTCAAATCCTGCCATGGGCGCCATTTTATCAATATATTTATATACTTAATAGTAGTAATATAATATATGCGCAATACAATAGAATTGGGAAGAAAAGAATTCGAATTTAGATATGATGAATATGATGCTAGCAAGATAAATCTCTTTAGCGAAAGAAAATTATCAATTTCAGATATTTATGACAGCTTAACAGATTTTAAATTGATTTTCTATCCAAAACCTATTATATTAAATATAGAAATCAAACAGGGTTTGCCAAAAGGAGTCAAATCTGCTTCTCTTGACAGATTTATTGGAATTCGTTCACCTGTTTATTTACAGACAAATTCACAATTAGATCTTAAAAAGGTTGAAGAAGATGGATATATTTTATCAGAACTTGCTAGATATGGAAGAAAATCTGATGTTTATGTTATAAGAAAAAACAATCTGTTTGGAAAAATCAATGCTTTTATAGAAAGATCACCACCTATGAGCACTCCAGCAATCGATTATCCAAACATTCTAAGAATACAGAGAGATAACAAAAAATCACCATCAACCCGTATTGATATTATAGATAAAGAAGGAGCTGCATACGCTCAAAAATTAATTTCCTAAACCTGAGAGCTCTACTAACTAGTGATTTAATGAGAAAAAAACAAACAATACTTTCAGATTTTTATGCTTGTAGTCAGTTATCACATTGTAGACCTCATTTGAAAGGTCATAATGCTGAAGCTGATGAAGATCATATTTTTATGATGGCCCAAGTAAAAGAAAGGCCATGTTATGAACAATGCCAAAATAGTTGCGATATGTATAATAATAGAAAAAAACTATTAGGGTTTAAAGATAAATCAGACGAACCTCATCCTCTTGGAGAAGGTATACCATACGCTAATTAGGTGATTATTATGAAACCAAAATGTAAACATGCAGAAAATTGTGAAGTATTGAAAAGATATTTGACAAAAAACACACCAGAAGAAATCAATGAACAACATCTTAATTGTTATAGTCAAGAAAATCCTTCATGTGATTTGCATTATATTGGTCAAAATGGTACATCAAAATATCAACAAATAATTGATGATAAAGCAGAAGAAACATCAAGAAAAAGTCACGTAGTGTCATTTCCATTTGGCTAAGATTCTAAGCCCAACCATCAACAACAATTATATCATCAGAAGTAACTTCATATTCTATTTTTAGCATTTCACTCTCTGAAAGATCCATTTCTTCTCCAATCTTTGACAGTTCCAAAAACTCTATTTTATTTATTGATCTATTAGAAATTAGTCTATAAGCACTTTCAACAGCATCTTTAAAGCAACTATAGTGATTTCCAATATTTTTCAAAGCTTTTTTCGTTTCAACTCCTTTCATACGATCTGATAATTTTTCATAAGATTCTTTTGCAATATTTAGTTGAGTCCGAAATGCAAAGGTTGGATTAATATCAAGTTGTTCTTTTGTTTTGTAAAGTTCATTATTCATAGAAGTACTTTTTGTACCAGATTTCCATGCTCTCATTACTTCTGTTTCATACGTTTTTCTAGCTATTTCTGCTGGTGTTGGTAGAAAGAATTTTTCAAAAGGTGTACTACCCGGTTCAAAATCATCTAAAGCAAAATATTTTTTAGACCCTTTATCAAATGTTAACATTATTATACAATTTGTCCGAAAAGCATAAAAGTCTTATAATCTGAACGGCATTTGCCTATCCCACAAATATTACCCTTTTTTATAAGTTCAAGTATAATTATGATTATAAAGGTGAGTCGGAATGACTGGTGAATTAGAAAACTTGTATTAAGAAAGATTTTTCCAGTTTTACAGCTATTCCAGACAGAAAAGGACGAATTCTAATACCCTCTATACTCAGAAAGAAGTATCCTTTAACAAAGTTAGTCGTGACTATAGAGGTTGAAAAGTTTAAATGTCCGAAAAAACAACTAAGGAGTGATTGATATGAAAGATTTTGTACCTGTAAAAGATATCCCAAAATATGAAGGAAAGAAAGTAAAAATAAGAGGATGGGTCTACAGAAAGAGAGACCAGAAAAAGATAGTATTCATTATTCTAAGAGATTCCTCTGGATTAATTCAGATAGCAGCTAAAGATATACCAGAAGCTCAAAAAGCTACAATAGAATCTTCTATTATTATTGAAGGTAAAGTAAAGAAAGATGATCGTGCACCTTCAGGATATGAGATATCAGCAGATAAAGTAGAAATAGTCGGATTAGCTGAGAGATTCCCAATAGGAAAAGATATTTCAGATGAATTTACAAGAGATGTAAGACATCTTTGGGTAAGATCAAGATATATTACTTCTATACTAAAAGTAAGAAGCGAAGTATTCAAAGCAATACGAGAATTTTATTCTGAACGTGGTTTTTTCGAAGTTCAGGCTCCTAGTTTTACTGCGTCAGCATGTGAAGGCGGTTCAACATTATTTGCTGTAAAATATTTTGACAAAGAAGTTTATTTGACACAATCATGGCAACTTTATGCCGAAGCTATGATACATTCTTTAGAAAAAATATTTACAATAGCACCATCTTACAGAGCAGAAAAATCTAGAACTATAAGACACTTAGCAGAATATTGGCATCATGAGATGGAAGTTGCATGGATGGATCATGATGAAATGATGGAATTTGAAGAAGATTTGATAATTTACATTGTAAAGCATGTTCTAAAACATTGTGAAGCAGAATTAAAAGAATTGGAAAGAGATACATCTGATCTTAAAGCAATAAAGAAACCTTTTATGAAAATAAGCTACAAAGACGCAATGAAGAAAATGAAAAAACCTGCAACTCATGACATAACTGACAAAGAAGAAAGAAAATTAATAGAAGATCTTGGATCAAAACCAGTATTCTTAACAGGTTTCCCAAGAAAGATGAAAGCATTTTACATGAAAGTAGATCCTAAAGATAAAAAATATGTTTTAGCCAGCGATTTATTACTTCCAGGAATAGGAGAAGTTGTCGGTGGTTCACAAAGAATAGATACTTTAGATGAATTGAAAGAATCTATGAAACTGTTCAAATTGAAAGAAAAAGATTACGCTTGGTATATGGATTTACTAAGATATGGAGCTGTTCCTCATTCTGGATTTGGATTAGGTGTAGAAAGAATTGTTATGTGGTTAACAGGTGCAAAACATGTAATGGATACAATTCCATTCCCTAGAACAATGGATAGAGTCTATCCTTAAGCAACATATCTTTTTTTAATTTTTACATTAGCATTAGTAATTGCTATTCTCTGTTTTCTTGCTTCTCTATCAGCTATATTGTGTCTTTTTTTTATGTGAACGATAATCACCAGGAGCAGATTTTAATCTATTAATTTCCCAAGCATCTTCATGAAATTCAGAAACAATTTTATCAAACTCTTCGGCATGCCCATTTGATCTTATCGTTCGTTCAAGCATATTATCATTATATATTCTAAAATTAGAAAAATTCAATTCCTTCGCAACTTCAAAACCTAAGAATACTGAATATATTTCAGCTACTGAAGAATTTCTTACTCCTGATTGTCCTCTACCATATTTTCCTACCTGTTCTCCATCTACAAAAGGTACAGCAGCAAACCCACAATTATGTGCTTCATAAGAACCATCAGTATAAATTATCGTAACCATTTTATCACTATTCTAATTATACGTATAGAAAAAGATTTAAACCCATTTTTTGATCGAATTAGCAAAAAATAAGTCTAAACAAAATATCCGCCAACTTCTCTAGCAGCTTGTGAAATTCTTCTTCTTGTTATACTATCATATTTTTTTATAGCAGAATGCATATTTGTCTTATAAGCTGTTTTCATAGCATTTTTCATATTTCCATAATCATCGTGTAATCCTTTTTCCTCGTTTCTTCTCA
>JAAOXY010000094.1 GCA_018221065.1 Candidatus Aenigmatarchaeota archaeon
AAAATATTCCAGAAGATAGGTCTATTCCTCTATTGGTAGCATATAATATTTTTTCCATTTTATCACCAACTAATCTGAACTCCCAATCTCATCGAGCATATAAGGTAACGCATAATCAGGAACAATCTGTGCAGGCAAAATTCTGTCATACGCTGCAAGCTTTCGTGTTTTTCTTTTCATCTCATGTTTATGCATATCTGGATGGAAAAACTTTGCCATTTCTCCCACCTGTTTAGTGCTCCAAGAAAGAATTTGATTAATTCTAACATATTCCTTCATTCTAGTAATGCTCACGTTACTAGTAATGACTTGTTTCATGAAAGCTTTTATTCTTTCAGCATCCTTTTCAGCGTTATTATGATCAATATTTGCCAAATTTTTATTATATTGTTCTGGATCTAATTGCCATGCAACATATTTCATGGCATCATAATTGTTACCAAAAGTTTCTTTTGTTTCCTGATAATGAGGAGTATGATATAAAGAAAGATTGTGTATTCTTGGGTTATCAAGGAATTTTTGAATCACTTCTCTTACAGCAGGATCTCTATCCATGTACATAAGACCACTTTCTATTGTCTTGCTGATATTACCAATTACCATAAAAAGCAATTGGATAGTATGGATAAAAACCTATTCAATACTAGAATTAACGTAAAACAACGTATTAGAAAAAAGAACCCTTATCACTACCAGGTATATGATGCATAAGATAATCAGGAACAAGTGTTATTGGTGAAATTGATTCATAATCCGCAATCTTTCTATTTGCTCGTTTCTTTTCCAATGCAACAATTTCAGGATGTATAATATTAGCCAATTCCCTCATTCTAGTAGCAGGACCAATCAATTTGTAATTTTTTGCAAAGTCTCTATGCTTATAGATGTTAGAGCCTTTTTCCAGAACAAGCTTACTCCAAGAAACAATTCTATCTCTTATTTGATCAGCTTTTTCATTTTCTGATACTGATTTCTCATAATTATATGTTGCAGGATCCATGCTCCACGCAGCATATTTTGCAAAGTCAGTATCTCCAAAATGATTTAAAATCATATAATTACGCTTATTGTCCTTCAGCATACCATTAGGACTGTCTAAAAAATATTCCACTGATTGTTTCATTGATGAACTTTTTTCAACATGTGTTAATCCATCTTCAAAACCTTTACTGATATCACCAAGTACCATAAAAAACATTCGAATAGTATGAATAAAAACCTATTCAATACTAGAATTAACGTAAAACAAGTCTAAATGTCAGAACCAAGATTTCTATGCTTAATATGTTTTAACATATCATCAGGAACATCTGCCATCAGCTCTTCCATAGGCAATTTTGTCCAATGCTTTTCTATTTTGTAACGTTCTTCATCAATATCATGATCTTGAATATAGTATTTGGCATATGATGCATATTCTCGAACTTTTTCAACACCACCAAGCATATTAACCATGTGACCATCAGGCAGACTTCTAGGATTTATTTTAGGATTTAGATAAGTATGAACCAACAGAGTCCGTATTCGTGCATTTTCACTAATAGAAAGATATTCAAAATCTCTAATGAGGCTGGTGTTGTAAACATCACAAAATTCCATCCAAGCATGATATCTAGCATTGTCAAGCGTAGCATCGCGATTAAGCTTACCATTTTCATCAAATATGCCATATTCAGCTATTATTTCTTTCTTATAATCAAATTTTGAAAGATTAGCTTTAGGTCTGCTTGCAACTTCAAACAATGCATCATCTCTGTCTACCATAAGTAAATTATGGAAAGGTAATAATAAAAACACATTAGAAAACGTCCCACTTTTCGAAAGTGATTTAATAGTAATTTATCAACTATAGTCATAAGGTGAGTCGGAATGACTGGTGAATTAGAAAACTTGTATTAAGAAAGATTTCATTAGCCATAGCAGTCTATTTCTCAGGATTTTTCACAAAGCTAGTTCTGGCTCTCCTAAAAAAATGGAGGTTGATAAAATGACAATGTCAAAGATGGAACAATTGAAAGAGACAATCGAATGGTCAAAAACAGATTCACGTGAAAAATGCGAGTATATCTTGATGGATTCTCCAGATGGTACAGAAATGTACTGTCCAGCATTGGAGATGTATCAGAAAACTGGTAAAACATACAGATCACGTGAATGTAAAGACAAAATAGGAAAAACAGCACCATGTGTACAAGAAGAGCCAACTTGGAAAGCAGTACCATGTTTCTCTGGGCGTAGTAGCTTTAGAGATTGTCCAATGTATAGATATCTTAAAGAACTTGAAGAGGCTTAGCCAGCCTCTTCTTTTTCTTATTATTACACCCTTTCGTGAGAGTTTGTTGTGAGACAAAACGCTATACTGCTTCCCACACCCTACCAGAGCCGAAATTGTCAAAAATAGGAAATCTTTATATCCATTAGAATGTATATGTACCACGTGGTACATTATGAGACCAATACAAGACAAAACTAAGGTAAATATGATAATGATTTTGGAAGTTTTGCAAAAATATGGACAATTGAGCGTAAGAGGAATAGGTAGAGTCATCCAAAATCAGTATGGAAAGAAGATAAATCACAATACGATAAACCGAATTATAGATACGTATCTACCAGATTATGTAAATATTGTTGATTTCCAACAAACAACAGGAGCAAGGCTTAAATTGTGTTCACTCAAGCCAGAGTACATGGATATGAATAGGGAAGAAACGGTAAGAAATATAGTCCAAAAGGCATTTGATAAGCATAAAATGAGGCTGAAGATACGTGGAAAGATTAACTAAAGAGCAATATGAAGAATTTTGTAAATTTGCCAGAAAAATTACACTATCTCATAGAGAAAAACTTACAGGAAGAAAAGATCAATTACCAATAACATTTTATGTAAGACCTGCTACAAAACATGATTCATATAAGAGAAAAATAGCTGAAAAGCTCAGAGATGAAGGAAAGACAGTATATGTTGAAAAACACTTGACTCTAGATGGTATTAAGATGAGACCTGATGTATGTTATTTTGAAGATGATAAATGGAACATAATTGAAATAGAGCATCTTGGATACCGTAAAAATAATATTTTCAAGAATTTTGAGAGATTATCCAAAATAGCCAACATAACGGTTATTGATATTTGAGGTGAGGAAGGAGCTCAGAGAATCTTAATCTTTTGAGCTATAATTTCAACAAAACCTTTGTATTCATCTACCTTGCCCCTTACCTCAATATCCTGTCCACGTTCTATGGCATATGCATTATCCACAGATCCTTTGAATGCCACAACCTTTATCTCAGTGATATCATCTGTGATCTTGATGAAAGTATGGCCATCATTAGTGGTATAAACAGACTCAACATTACCAGAAGCAGTGATAGTTCTACCCATATAGCTGCTCAAATCATAAAGTGGAACAGTCATATCTCCAGAAACATCTGTTATGAACCACAGTGAAACTAGCCCTAAAACAGCAATTACGACCGATATCTTGACTATGTTCATGTGAACATTACGTGAACGTTCACGCAAGTCGTTTATTGACCAATATTGGTGGTATTAGCCAAATTTAGCTTCATGAACAACAGTATATTGTGGTCCCTGTGGAGTAAGTTCAGATTTTATCAATTTGATAGAATTAGCTTTGAATTTACCAACGGATACGTCCTTATTATTTTCAATCATTTCAGACAGTGATTTATTACCATTCTTAGACTTAATCCTACCTAATGTCAGATGAGCTTTGAATGTCCTTTCTTCTTCTCTAAAACCCATCTCTTTTGTCTTAGAATCAATAGCTTCAGCAAGGCCTAGCAATTCATTAGAACCATCTTTGACACCAAGCCACAATACCTTAATGTGGGTATTAGATGGAAATGCGCCCATTCCATTGATTTCAATATCAAATGCCTCGAATTTGTTAGATATTTCATCTAGTATTGCTGTGAGTTTGGGTATCTGATCTTCTGTGGTATCTCCTAGAAATTTGATGTTAAAATGAAGATTTTCAGGCTCTACAAATTTGATATCAGATCCTTCTATTTCATACTGTATAGAGATTATCTCTGGTTTTAGTTCTTCGGGGATATCGATTGCAATGAATGTTCGCATATTATTGATTTACCGAGCCAATATTTAAGCCTGATAATGCGTGAGATATGGAAGTTCTGATGGAATTTGTGAATTTAGAAAATGTTCACGCGGATGTTCACGAAACCTTCACGCGATGTTCACGTCGGCGAATCAGATGTTCACGTGAACATCACCCAAAAACCATGACTTCCAATATACCCTAAAACCCACCGTTACAAATGACCAAAATTGGGTGGTGTAAATGTCACATTAGTATAACCTTCACGTGAACATGACGTGAACTTCACGTGAATATAACGTGAAGATGACGTGAAGATGTGAAGTTCACGTGAATATTCACAAAACCTTCACGTAGGCGATGAACTTCACGTGAAGAACCCTCACTTTCCACATGACCTCGGAATTTTCGACCTTTGGTTCGATCGAAAATCGTATAACTCAAAAAATCTAAGACATCTTCACGTGAAGATGGCAAAGTTATATAAACTGCCACGTGAATATTATGTGAAGGAGAAATGAACTTCACGTGAACATTATGAAAAGCGAATTTTATTCAAAATGGGGATGGATAGCCAATCCGTTCATTCTAAAGATCGATCCAAAATTATTCACAGGCTATCATCAACAGGTTGATGCAGTAAAATTGCACATAGCTGATAAACATAAGATAGCAATGATCTATGGACCAACTGGTTCTGGAAAAACTTCTATGCTAAAATGGCTTGAGGAAGAACTTCACGAAACGAACCCAATATTATATGTATCAAAACCTCCTCAAAATGCAGAAGAGTTCATAGGAATATTCACTGAGACATTTGGTATCTCATTCTGGCAAAAATTATTGAGATGGAAACCAAGCCTTCAGACATTACCAGATTATATTAACAAAAAAGTTAACAATCAACATCTAGTTTTCATGGTTGACGAAGCTCATGAAACCAACAAGGAAGTTTTAGAATGGCTCCGTGTATTAGTAGACCAAATTGAAAATGTAAGTCTTATCATAGCAGGCCTACCAAGGTTACCAGAAAAAATTAGAGATGAGTTAGAGACATTTGATCAAAGAATAACAACTCGAATCGAACTAACAGCTTTAGAAAAAGAAGACACAAAAGAATTAATCAAGAAAAGGATTGAAGCTGTTGGTGGTTCAGGCACAGTACCATTTACAGATTCAGCTATTGATACAATTTTCACAAGAACAGGCGGATTCCCTAGGGAAGTCTTGAAGATGTGTGGCAGATTGGTTCATACAGCTATGGATAAAGATTTGAACGTCATAGAGGTTAGTGACATCGAAGATCATAGGGAAGTCCCACAGTCAAATGTGAGAGTTGATGAGCAAGTTGTTACTTTTTCGCCAAAACCACCTTCTAAACAACAAATTGATGATCTTCCATACAAACAGAGAAAAATCTTAGAAATTCTATCCAGAGAAGACTGGCTCACACCAACAGGGATAAGTGAGAGATTGGATGCAAAGACCTACAAATCCAAAGGTCATGCAATAAGATCAACTAATAATATTTTACACAGATTGATGATAGACGGTTTTGTCCAGAGAGAAGCTCGAGGCAAAGCTTTCATGTATGCATTAACCCCAAGAATCAAGATTTTGTTCGTTGAAAAGTGAGAGTTCATGAAAAAACTAATTATAATTACAGGATTGCCTGGTTCTGGTAAATCAGCAGCAGCAGAAATGATGGCAAAAAAATATAATGCTAAAATCTACCACACTGGAGATATTATACGAGAAGAAGTAAAGAAAAGAAAGCTGGAATATACTCCAGAAAATGATAAAAAAGTAGCTGAATGGTTCCATTCAGGTAACAGAGAAAAGATTCTAGCCGAAAGGGCTTGGAATAAAGTAAAGCGAACTAAGAAAAATATCATAATTCTAGAAGGTTTCAGGAATGTTGAAAATGTGAGACATATAGAAGATGTTTCTGGATTAAATCCAATAATTATAGAGGTCAAAGTACCTTTCCAAATAAGAGCAAAAAGAGAGCTAGAAAGACGCAGGTTCAAGAAAGGCGAGAATATAACCTATCTAAAGCGCAGGGACAAGAAAGAATTACAACGAGGATTGGCATATTTACTCCGTTTGGATAAATATGAGATAGACAACTCTGGTACTCTCAAGGACTTAGAAAAAGCCATAGACAAGCTCATGAAGCAAATTCTCAAGAGATAACCTTAAATATTCACACCCTCAACTATACATAGGTGAAATTTTTATGGCAGACAAAGTACGTGGAAAGAATATGATAGGAAAGGTCATTGTATCCGAAGAAACAGGTAGAAAATTCGGTGTAGTTGGCGATGTCAATTTTATAACAGAATCAGGTGAACTGATGAACATCATTATATCTGAGCCAACAAAACAGGCAATGGAGCTTCAATTGTCAGAAGATGACAGAGGAAGACTTTTGATACCTTTCTCAGCAGTAAAGTCTGTTGGTGACTTTATTATAATTGCTGAAAGAGATATTGTTTAGATATCTTTTCCTTTTTCTTATTTTCAAGAACTTAGCTTTAGCTAAAAAATAATTAAGTAAGGGTAAAAAAATACCCTACTCTACGTCTCTTACACCTTCAGGACATACTCTAAACAGACAGTCTTTCTCTGGTAAGTTAGGTGAATCAACCATTCTTGCAATTCTGTTTTCACCCTTACTCTTTCTCAAATATACTCTGAATGTTGAAAAGTGTCCTAGTATATGCCCACCTATCGGTCTTGTTGGATCTCCAAACAAGATAGCAGGATTTGACATTACTTGATTTGTAATATACACTGCAACATTGTATATATCAGAAAGTCTTTTTAGTTTTTTCAAATGTCTATTTAGTTTTTGTTGTCTTGATGATAAAGTACCTCTTCCAACAAAATCAGATCTAAACATAGCCATCAAAGAATCTACAACAATTAATTTGATGTTATTTTTTTTGATAACTTCAGGAGATTTATCTGCTAAAATCGTTTGATGGTCTGAATTGTAAGCTCTAGCAACAACTATATTTTCTAAAACTTTTTGAGGATCCATACCATTAGCTTCAGCAAGTTGTATTATTCTTTCAGGTCTAAAAGTATCTTCTGTATCAATAAACAAACATCCACCACCAAGTCCACCTTCATCTACAGGTTTTTGAACATTAACAGCAAGCTGAAAACCTACTTGAGATTTACCAGAACCAAATGCACCATGCATTTCTGTAACAGCTTGTGTTTCAACTCCTCCACCAAGCAAATCATCAAGTTGTGCCGAACCAGTTGATATTCTTTTTATATTCTTTCTTCTTTCCATAACAACAGCAGCTGTTTCATAACCTAATGTTAGCTTACTTCTAGCCCCTTGTATAATTTTTGCTGCAGTTGCTTCTCCGAGAGCAGCAGCTTCAGTCAATTCTAGTGGGGAAGCCGCAGCTAATGCCATCATATCAACATAACCAGCAGCTTTTAGTTTTTGTCCAGTTTTCTCACCCACTCCAGGCAGGTTAGCAATGTCCGTCTCATCGTTTACAACTTTATCTTCCTTAGAAAGTTCTTCAAGTTCTTTTGTATCTTCTACTTCTTCATCGTCTACACTATCTTCCAAATTTTCTTCAATAGATTCGGTTAAATCATTAACCATTTCTTCTGCTTTTTCAGGGAGCGCTAACTCCTCTTCTTCGGTAGATTCCTCTACCTTTTTCTTTCTACTCACAACTATCACCTATTTCAGTTTGTCTGTGTTTGGTAATAGCAGAAACCGTCGTCTAACAGTAACTGCCGCATTTCCTTTCGGTTCTTCACAGCATCATTAATTACTTTTCAGGGTATTTAATATTTTGTCTGATTCAGTCCTTATATCGACTTTATTCACAGAATTAACAACAAATTCCTTTCTCCCAAACATCTTATTTGTCCTAATCTGCCCCGAAAAGATAAATTCTGTACCAAGTACATTTAATTTTTCAAAGAATCCGTCTCTTAATTGAAGTGCATCTTCAATTTTCATTCCTATCAGATTTAACGCATTGTCTCTGAAGAATACACATCGTATATTTCCTGTCCCATCATCTATCACACCACTGAGGATAAGCATAAAATCTGGTTTTTGTTCACCATGCACAGCACATTTGAACGAACCATCTTCTTTTTTAATTCTTTTGTTACATTGAGGACACATTTCGTAAAAAGCACCAGTTTCGAATAGTTGAACCAACGCAGCCCTTACTTCGCAAGAACCACCTTCAGAAATATTACTTATTGTTGTTCTACCACCAACACCATTCATTGGAACATCAGTTATTTCAGGAAGATCACAAGTCTCAAGTAACTTGATACCACCTCTCTTACTCAATCTAACCTCAGGCTTTCCCTGATTTTCTTTTGTATAAGCGGCAAATATTTCAATACCCATTCCAGGTTTCAATCTTTCAACATGATCACACTGTTCATTCCATAATGACATTCTGATTGTACCAGAACCGTCTGAAAGTATTACATTGGCAACTCTTCCCTTCTGACCTTTGTATTCAAATTCTCTAGTTTCAAAAACTCTGAATATTCTAGCTGTCAGATTTAGATTTCTAACACCAGCAACAACATTTTTTATTTCAAGTCTTCTATTTGATTTCTGAAGTAGATCAAGACCCATCTCCTTAGCTATAATATAAGCAGCACCTTCCTTAGATACAAGTCCAGACAGCTCTGACTGCTTGTCAACAATCTTGATATTGATATCTTCTCTAGGTAAACCAGAAGTTTCCATAATTTTTAGAACAATAGTGTCAAAATCCATAACACATATACACACTACATAAATTTAAAGTTCATTCACCACAGAACGTCTAAACATTAGTTTTCCATTCTCTGATTCCTTGGCAGAATTTGTCCACAGTTTCTTGTGCAGCAGGTCCAAATACACCTTTTCTACATCCTTCTACAGGACATCTATACATTTGCTGAATACCACCAGCACCTGCATAAGTCAATCCACCAACAGGCTTTAATTTCTTATCATGATCACAACACTTGAAATTATCTTTCATATATTTGATATTTTCAAACATTTTTGATACACTAAAGTCGTCAGACATAGTTAGAATTAGAATTAAAAGAATTTAAACTCAAGCAAATATCTTTTTCTTTGCAGCTATGATATCTTCTTTCTTCACTGTAGCTCTAGACTTAGATTTAGCAATAGCGGCAGCTTCAGACACAATATCAATAGCAGTTTCTTCCAACAATTGTGCAAACTCTTTAGAAGCATCATCACTGACTCTCATTCTAGTCTTTTTTAGTACTCTCTCACACGGAGCTACTGGTAATTCCATAATAAAATAAAGTGTAGGAGCAATTTAAAGGTTAGAAATTCATCTATTATTATGCTAGGTATCACGATGGCTGTTGGTTTATTCCTTATGTTATCATTTGGTCTGATAACAATAATTAGTGGAACCAAATACAAGCCAAAACAAAGAGACAATATTTCAAACATTACTTTTTCTAGTTACGCAATGAAAAAATTAGATGAAGATACTCTTTCTAGAGGTTCAATGAGTGAAGGGAATGGCCCAATGTATGGAAGAAAGCGTGGAAATGTAATAGAAGCATATGATTATGAAAAGTTTGAAGGCGAAACACGGGAAACAGAAAGAGGTGCAAGTTTCCATCATAAACATGGTGCCGAAATACATGGAGCACCAGAAGGTTTTGAAGAAGTAGGATATGTTCATGATCATAGAGACAGACCAACACCAAAATATGATGTACCAGAAGAATTAATACCAGATTGGAAAAAATCCACAAGATCTGAAAAGATA
>JAAOXY010000095.1 GCA_018221065.1 Candidatus Aenigmatarchaeota archaeon
AATTGACCACTAACGCCAATTTGTCTCATTTCGTCTGAAATCGCTGAACCATAAACCGCAACCATCTAAACACCACCCAATTTACAACCACTAAGTTGTAACCACTATATAGTAGTATATGATTACTACTATATAAAAGTACCTAATATTCACTACTCAGAAGTGGTCTAAATCAGTCTCTAGAGGTCAAAAAACCTTTAAATCTCAGAGATTCGCTATTTAGAGAGTGATATAATGACAGAAGAAGGTAGAAAATTCGGTTTAAAGGATACTATCGTATCAAGCTTGCTCTTCTTTGTCCTAGGTATAGGATTAGGCTATGTAAGCTTCCTATGGGGAGACAGCCTAGGTGCTTTAGGCCTTATGATATTCGGCTTTGTAGCAGCATCTGATCTTATGAAAAGAGCTCTAGGATTCAAAGAATCTTTCAAATGGTTCTTCACAAACGGCGGTCTAATATACTTCTTCACATGGTTCGTAGTATGGATGCTACTGTACAACCTGTGAAGCTACATTTATTAAGAACCAACTTGAATATTTTCTTAGATTAAAGGAGAATGAACAAATGATAGAATCAATAGGAGAATGGCAAAGAACTCATTTTAGTAGTGATATTACCCCAGATATGGATAATGATACTGTAATTCTCATGGGATGGGTAAGAGCAATAAGAGGTGGTGGAAAGCTCAAATTCATTCAATTAGCTGATAAAAATGGATATATCCAAATAACGGCCAAAACAGATGATATAACTCCAGAACTCATGGAAAAAATCAATGAACTAAACAGAGAATATGTTATTGGAGTAAAAGGAACAGTAAAAAGAAATGAACAAGCTCCAGGTGGAATAGAGATAGTACCACAAACAATAAAGATTCTAAACACATCTGAAGCACAATTACCAATGGAAGTCATACAAAAAAAGACTCCAGCTGAGCTTCCAACTAGATTAAACACAAGATTCATGGATCTCAGAAGACCTGAAATAGCAGCAATTTTCAAAATAAGAGATCATGTAACAACAGCAATAAGATTATTCTTAGAAAGTCATGATTTCATCGAGATAAACACTCCAAAATTAGTTGCACAAGCAACAGAATCTGGAGCAAATGTTTTCAAAGTAACTTATTTTGATCAAGAAGCTTACTTGGCACAATCTCCTCAATTTTACAAGCAAACAATGATGGCTGCATCTTTTGATCGAGTATATGAGATATCTCCAGTATTCAGAGCAGAAAAGCATCACACAATACGACACGTCACAGAATATACTTCTTTAGATTTTGAGATGTCTTTCATAAGAAATTCTGAAGATGTAGCAACAATGATTGAAAAATTAATGGTTTACATTTGGCATTATGTCAAAACAAATGCAAAAGAAGAACTCAAATTACTAGATAAAGAAATAAACGTTCCAAAAACACCGTTCCCTAGAATATCAATGAGAGAAGCTTATCAATTATTAAAAGAAGCTGATGTTCCATACAAAGAAGGAGACGATCTTGATACAAACGGAGAAAAAGAATTAGGCAGATTAATCAGAGAAAAATTTGCTCATGAATTTGTATTCTTAACAGAATTCCCATGGTCAGTTAGACCATTTTACACTATGAAAAAAGAAGATGAGCCAGAATGGACAGCATCTTTTGATATGCTCTGTAATGGTCTAGAAATAGTAACAGGTGGGCAAAGAGAACATAGACATGAAATTCTTGTAAAGCAAGCAGAAGAAAAGAAAATAGACCCAAAAACTCTTTCATTCTACATGAATATGTTCAAATTTGGTGTACCGCCACATGGTGGATCAGGTATTGGCGTAGATAGAATAGTTATGCAAATGTTAGACTTAGGTAACATCAGAGAGGCTGTTTTGTTCCCAAGAGAACCAGATAGATTAACACCATAAAGTTTATATTATTGAAAAAAGATTATAAGTTGTGATTATATGGCTTGGAATATAAGAGATGAAAAATGTTTGAGATGTGGAGCATGCGTAGCAGTATGTCCAAAAGCAGCTCTAGATCTTACAGAACACGGAATAAAAAATGATTTAGATAAATGTATTCTATGCGGTATTTGTGAAAAGATGTGCCCAGTTGGTGCAATAAAGGTGGAAAAAAATGATTAAAGAAAATTATGATGTTATAGTTATTGGCGCAGGACCTGGAGGTTCTTCAACAGCAGGAAACCTAGCTAGAAAAGGATTTTCTGTCGCTTTATTTGAAAAAAGACAAGAAATTGGATCACCAAAAAGATGTGGTGAAGGTCTTTCTGTCGGTTCTATGAAAATGATTGAAGAAAACTTTGGTTCAAAAATACCTCAAAGATGTATAGCACAAACAATTGATGGTTCTATAGTTTATGTTCCAAATGGAAAAAAGGTTGTAGTTGACTTTGGAGAAGACGCAGGAGCAGTCATGGAAAGAAAAATATTTGATAAATGGCTTGCAACAGAAGCTGCGAAATTGGGTGCTTACGTTCAAGCAAAAACTAACATAAAAGATCTCATAATTGAAAATGGATATGTAAAAGGAGTAAAGGGTGAATTCGAAGGAGAAGAATTCATTACAAAAGCAAAAGTTGTTGTAGCATGCGATGGTGTGGAAAGTAAAATCGCTAGAATCGCAGGACTTAATACAACAAATCAATTAATCAATATTGATTCTGGTTACCAATATGAAATGGCAAATCTAGAAATGAGAGACAAACACAAAATAGAATTATTTTTCGGACACGACTTAGCTGAACGTGGATATGTTTGGGTTTTCCCTAAAGGAGATCACGTAGCAAATGTTGGTATAGGAGTTGCTATGACAGACAAGCCAGCAAGTTACTTCTTAGACAAATTCATAAAAGAATATCCTTACACAAATCTAAAAGATGCAAGTATCATAGAAGTTAATTCTGGTGGAATACCTGTAGGCGGTTTCTTAGAAAATATGGTATCACACGGATTGATTGTAGTAGGAGATGCAGCACATCAAGTTAATCCAATACATGGTGGCGGTATGAAAGAAGCAACAATAGCAGGAAGAATTGCTGCTGATGTAATTGAAAAAGGAATAAAACAAGATAATGTTTCACAAGAAGTACTTTCTGAATACAATAAACTTTGGTGGGCAGAAAGAGGTAAAGCACTGTTAAGAGTTCAGAAACTGAGAGAAGTAACAGAAAAATTATCAGATCAAGATTACAATGACTTAGCAGAACATCTAACAGGTGAAGACTGTATAGAACTTGCAAGAGGAAACAAAATGGGAACACTTGCAAAACTATTAATGAAGAATCCAAAGTTACTAACTCTGGCAAAACATTTACTTTAGTGATTTCTCAAATAACTTCTTTGGAGGTTTCTTAAACAGTTCTATTAATAATTTAACACAATTATCAATATCATCAGTATGAACTATTCCAACAGTTGAATGCATATTTCTTATTGGAACACCAACAACAGTTGCAGGAACTCCACCTCTTGATAAATAAATGCTAACAGCATCTGTTGTACCAGCACCACTAACATCAAATTGTATAGGTATTTTCTTTCTCTTGCCGATCTTTTCCAACCAAGCATTTATCACTTTGTTACCAATCATACTTTCATCTTTAACAGTAACAGTAACACCCTTTCCAATAGTCTTAGTAGCATCTTCAGCAAGTGTATCATCAGCATTAGTAACATCAATAGCAATTGCCCAATCAGGTTTTATTTCAAAAGCAGATGTCTTTGCACCATAAAGTCCCATCTCTTCCTGAACAGTAAATACAAAATACATTTCATTCTTAGAAATCTTCTTACACTTTTTAATAACCTCAATAAGTATAGAACAACCAACTCTATCATCAAGAGCCTTTCCGCAAATTATCTTCTTACTTCCCAATGTTACATTCTCTTGAATTAAACTAACAAATGTACCTGTTCTTATTCCAAGTTTTTTCAACTCAGCTTTTGTAAGACCAGTATCTATGTAAAATTCATCTTCAGCTGGCAACTCTTCTATATCCATTCCTTCACTCAATTCCAAAGTTGTTATAACACCTTGTATCATCTTTCTATTCTTACCACGCATCAAAACTCTCTGACCAATCAAGGTAAGGTTCTCAATACCACCTATTTTCTCAAATAATATATTACCATCAGAATCAATATTTTGAACAACTAATCCTATCTCATCCATATGAGCAGCTACCATAACAGTAGGTTTAACACCTTTCTGATGTGCAATAAGATTTCCAGCATTATCTACAGTAATCTCATCAACATAAGGTTTAATTTCTTTTTTGATTATAGCTCTAACTTTCTCTTCAGAACCACTAATACCATAAGCTTCCATTAATTTCTCTAAGAGTTTAGTATCTACCATTTAACCACCCACAAAATACCAATAGTTAAATATTGATTACCGTCTATATATATTTAAGGTGAAAATGATGGAAAATAAATGTAATGTATGCAATTGTGACTACAATATCATGAAGCAACTAGTAAAGTTAAATCAATTTCTCTGGAATGTAGAAGGATACATAAAAGATGCAAAAGCAGAAGGACATGATGACTGTGTAGCTACATTCGAAGAAATGAAAAGTGACGCACTAAAGAACTCTGAAAAATTAAAGAACATAATCACAAATATTTGCAAAGCATACAAGTTATAGAACTTGAAAAATAAGCATTTAAAGATTACTTTCTTAATCTCTATCATGGAATACAATTCTAAGACCATAGAGTTTGCTAAGAAACTGATATCCTTCAATACAACAAACCCGCCAGGAAATCAAACACACTGTCCAGAATGGATTGAAAATCTTCTAAAAGAACATCAAATAGACACAAGAATAATAGAACACGACGGAACTAGAAATATTATTGCTGAACTAGATTTTGGGCCAGGTAAAACATTATGTATCTGTGGTCATTGGGATGTAACACATGCAAACGAACCAGAATGGGAATCTGACCCATTTAAAGCAATCGAAAAAGACGGAAATATATACGGTAGAGGAATAGCAGATATGAAAGGTTCTCTTGCAGCAACATTATCATGCGTTCTTAACATCAAAAAACATAATCCTAACATAACTGGAAAAATATTATTCATCGCATTTGGTGATGAAGAAACCGGAAGTGAACGCGGTGCTAAAAGAATAATAGACGACATAGCTGATGAACTGGATTATATTATAATTGGTGAACCAACTAACATGAATCCAAAGATAGCAAGAAGAGGAACAATACTACTCAACCTAAAGGTTTTCAATTCAGAAATTGATGCTTCTGATGCTCTACACAAAATAATAAACTCATTATCTGAAGTAAACAAAGTCAATATGCACTATGAAGAACCTGAAGAATTCTGTTCTATAAAATCTAAGATAATAAATTCAGAAGAAATACCAAGAGACACAACTCCTGATCAAGTTGAACTATCAATAGATGTTAGACATATGAAATTAAATACTCTAGACGATATTCTAAACAAAATATCAACATCGTTAGACAGATTAGGAGCTATTTACAAAATACAGGCAACACTTGTCACACAACCTTACAACACAAAAGAAGGAAAACTTCTAGAAACAGCAATAAACTCTATAATACAAACAACCGGCAGAATGCCTACAGTAGAAACAAATGATGCATCAAGTGATGCAAGATTCTTTGCTAAAAAAGGCTTAGAAATAATAGAACTCGGTGTTAACGATTCAACAATACATATGCCAAATGAAAATTGTTCAATAAAAGAATTGGAAAATATAGAAAAAATATATTATAAATTAATTACTAGTCTCCTCGGAAACTAATTCATTTTCTACATCTTCAATAGGGAAATCTAACATACTACCAATATAATCAGAAACCATATCAATTATCGTCTCTTTTTTTATTGTAATTGGATCAGGATCTATTGTAAGACCTTCATCATCAATAGATATGTCTCCCTTTATGTCATTTCCAATACATCCACTAACAAAAACCAAACACATCAATAAAACTAATATTTTCTTCATATCAAAAACCTATCATCTTTGTTCCCCACATAAGTATTATACCCAATACAAAAACTGCAAATATAGGAAGTGATTTTTTAAGGTCAGTTTCTTTTCTAATCTGAGGTATCAAATCCGAAGCTCCTATGTAAATAAAACCTCCAGCAGCAAATGGTAATAAAAATGCAACAAATGCTTCTCCAGAAACAAAGAAATAACCAACAAGACCACCTAAAATTATCATTGATGCAACGACAAAATTCAATGCTAATGCTTTTACCTTATCAAATCCACCATACACCAAAACACCAAAATCACCTATTTCTTGAGGTATCTCGTGCAAAGCAATTGCTAAAACTGTACTTATTCCCAATGGAACATTAACAGCAAAACTTGCAGCTATTATCAAACCATCAATAAAATTATGCACAGAATCTCCAAACAGATTCATATAAGCAAAACTGTGAACATCGCATTTACCCTTATGACAATGTCTCCAATGGAATATCTTCTCTATCAAAAAGAACATTGAAAATCCAACTAAAATATACAAATAAACATCATAACTCTGATAAGATTCGACAGCTTTAGGTATAAGATGTAAAAATGCTCCACCCATCAAAGCACCAGCTGAAAGAGCAACCAGCATCAATAACACTTTGTCTATCAATTTTTCTTTAAAAAATAAAGTCAATATTCCCACAAATGCTAGAAGACTAACTGAAATAGTACTTAATAATATCCAAAGAAACGTATCCATAAAATCACTTCTTTTTCCTTACTTTCTTTTTCCCTATAATACTATCGACAACTTTTTCAAGCGGACCTTCTCCACGCTCAAAATGTTCCTCTATAGCTTCAGTAATTAGAGTAAATAATACAGAAATGAGGAATATGAACGGTAATGCCTCGATTATAAGATCAAAAGTTCCACCAGAAACATGAGCAGCTAGCACATCTTCTATTACTCCAAAAAGTATTAACATGACAAACAATGCCACAAACTTAGCTATCCTCTTTTTCATAAACTTAATACGAAAATTTGCTATTTATAGATTTTGGTAAGTAGTTAGACTTATCTATCAGAAAATTCAAAGATATTTAGTTGATAAAATGATAGATAGCATATTTACACAATTGGGACTTGTCATAATCATAGCAACGATAGTAGCTGCTGCTTTAAGAATTCTCAAGCAGCCTTTGATAATAGGATACATAATCACAGGTATATTAGTAGGTCCGTTGGTGTTCAATATCACAGGAGAAACTGAAATAACATCTGTATTTGCTAAATTGGGAATAGCATTTCTGCTGTTCATAGTAGGATTACATCTTGATCCCGATGTAATAAAAAAACTTGGAAAAGTCTC
Source organism: Candidatus Aenigmatarchaeota archaeon (assembly GCA_018221065.1). Taxonomy (GTDB): domain Archaea; phylum Aenigmatarchaeota; class Aenigmatarchaeia; order Aenigmatarchaeales; family Aenigmatarchaeaceae; genus JAAOXY01. The sequence goes on from JAAOXY010000095.1 coordinate 7,356, forward strand.
TATTGTAACAGGTCTAGGTCAGGTCGTATTTACTTCATTAATAGGATTTTTGATTGCATACGTAGGATTTGGATTTGATGCTATCGTTTCTTTGTATATTGGATTAACACTCACAATGAGTAGCACTATAATAATAATGAAACTGCTTTCTGACAAGAATGATCTAGAAACACTGTACGGAAAAATAGCATCCGGTTTCTTAATAGTACAGGACATTGTAGCTATCTTCATTTTAATGTTGATTTCATCTGTAGCATCAGGTGGTTTTGCACCAGAAGTATTCATCACAACAATGATGAGTGGAATAATTTTATTTGTAGGCTTACTTATTATAAGTAAATACTTGCTACCTCCAATAGTTGAACACATAGCAAAATCGACTGAACTTTTGATATTATTTTCATTGTCATGGTGTCTTGCATTATCAATATTGTTTGATACATTCGGATTCTCAATAGAAATTGGTGCTCTATTAGCTGGAATAACTTTAGCAGGTCTACCATATGCTTATGAAATAAGTTCAAGGATAAAACCACTAAGAGACTTTTTCATAATCATGTTCTTCATAATACTTGGTTCACAAATGCAATTCGAATATCTTTCAGAATTCATCGTACCAGCATTGATATTTTCGTTGTTCGTATTCGTAGGAAACCCTCTGATTTTCATGGTTTTGATGGGTAGTTTAGGATTCACAAAAAGAAATAGCTTCATGGCAGGAATAACAACAGCTCAGATAAGTGAATTTTCATTAATCATTATTGCATTAGGGGTCTCAGTAGGGCATTTAACAAAACCTATACTAGGTTTTGTAACAATGATAGGAATAATAACAATACTCGGATCAACTTACATGATAATGTATTCAAACAAAATTTACAAAAAATTATCAAAACACTTGAAAATCTTCGAGCGGAAAGGAAAGAAATTAGATTTTAATGAGCACAAAGGAAAATATGACATAATTTTATTTGGATGCGACAGAATGGGTTTCTCATTATTAAAAACTTTAGGCAAACTAAAACATAAAACCTTGGTCGTAGATTATAATCCTGACATTATAATGAACTTGATGAAACATGAAATTCCTTCAAGATACGGAGATATAGACGACCCCGAACTTATCAGTGAACTAAAATTAAAGAACGTAAAAATGATTATATCAACAATTCCAGCCTTTGAAGCAAACATAAATCTTTTGAAGGCAGCAAAAAGAAGAAACAAAAAAATAATAATGATAACCAATGCAAAAAAAATAGATGAAGCTCTAGAATTATATAGAGAAGGTGCTGATTATGTCATCATGCCTCATTTCTTAGGTGCAGAACATGCATCACATATACTTAAAAAATTCAAAGTAAACAAAACCAAGTTCACAGAAAAACAAGCTAAACACATCAAAGAACTTGTAACTAGAAAGAAAATCGGTCAAGAACATCCAACAATATTCAAATAATCATTTTCTTCTTTTAGCCAATCTTTTTTTCGTAAGTTTGCTCATATGCTGATCAGCCATCTGCACTGCAAATCTTGTGACAACATCATGATCTGGTTTTGCTTCCTCAATAACATAACTAGGTTCTAATTTCCCATCATTTTCAATGTAACCTGGTGAAAAGATTGTCCAACCCTGTGACTCAAAATATTCTAAATCTAACGGTGCGTGACTTTCTATAAGAACAGTAGCAGGAACATCTGTCAATGCTTCCATATACCTAGCTGAAACATTAGTAGTTACTTGTGGTGTTCCGCCTTCAAAAAAGTTATCAATTATTATTATATCATCTTTTTCTGCTTTATCTATAACTCTTGCAACATCACTCATTTCGGTTTCCAATTTACCAAATGACTCTCTACCAGTATTGTTATAATAAACAAGTCTATTGTATTTAGGCAACACTGCTTTATTTGCAGGAATAGGCAATCCTGCATTTGCCACCATAATAGTTGTTGCTAAAGCTTCTAAGAAAAAACTCTTACCACCGCTATTCAATCCGACAAAAAGATTTTTTGATTTACTCCTTTTCGTATTAAAATCTATATTAACAAGCTCTCCAGGATGAATACGTGTAACTTTATCTTCCCAACCATCATAAGCAGTCAAAGGAAACAAATCTTTCAAATTGAATTTATTTGAAAATTTAGGATATGTAAATCCATAATCTGCTAATTTAACTCCATCAAATCCATGAAAAGCTCTTTCTATCCACAAATTATTAACATAATTATGATACTTACCATCAATCACAAATGGTTTAGAAAGCGAATACATTTTTTCAACAGTAGAATCTTCTGCACACAATTCTTTTTTTAAAGCTTTCAAGACATTTAATCTCTGACTATTTTTGCATTGATCATAAATCCTTTGAAGTTTCTTTTTACCAAATCTCCTGACCTCAAACAAATCACCTTCTGCTTCACCTGAAAGATCTATAGGTAAAGTCAAATTATCGGGAATATCATCTTGAGAAACAAGAGTAACAGCATTTTTTCTCAAATCAATATAAAAACTTTTTACGCCATCGAGTTTATCTATTTTTTCTACAAGTCCATCAAATTTAATTAAAGTCTTAGGATATTCTTCCATCAATTCTTTATATGAAACATCATCTAAAAAAACATTACACCTTGAAAGAAAACCCTCAGAAAGATCATAAAGTTCTTTATATTTTTTGCATATTGAATCAAATTGATCTACAGTAATTCTATCATCTCTATAATCACCAGGAAGCCCAGATCTAAGTCCAGCAGTATCTCTAAAAGTACTAACTACTGAATTACCAGATTCACGTTCTAATCTTTTCATCACTTCTTGTCTTTCATCTATCCTAGAATTATCAAATCTTAGATATCTGTAATGTTGTCCACCATGTCTTTTATCACTTTCTTTCAATTTGTATATAGATCTCAAGCCACTATTCAAACTTTCGAGAACTCCAAATCTTGGAAAACCTTTCAAATCAATAGCGCCATCACATTCAACAAAAGATTCCCTAACATCAGTCATACTACCACAGAACTAATTAGGAAGAAAACTTTAAATCCTTAAAATTACTCGTATTCTCTCCAAGTGTGTCCACACTTAGTACATTTATAGAATCTAGTTGGAGCTTCGTCTGCAGCTCTTGTTTGTCTCATCCACCAATAAGCTTCTTTATTCTTACATTTTGGACAAGTATTCTTTGTCTTAGGATAAGATATCATCTTTGATTCCTGTTTCTTATCTACAACTATAATTTCTTCTTTTTTCTTTTTGTAAGAAACACCTATCTTGAAGTCTTTTGATGTAACTTTAGCTGTACTAGTAGCTTCACATTTTGTACAAGCCAAAATTGTCTTACTTCCTTTTTTCTTAGGAATCATCAGATTATTACATTTTTTACAAAACAACATAAACATCAGCTTTTTCTATTGATTGGATTTATTCTATTTAAGTATACGCTATTGTAACAACTCAATAAACAATACTTTTACCCATCCAAGATATGGTATCTTAAATGAAGCTTTACCATGAATATTTTCTTTTGACACAATCCATGGATCTGAAAAACCATTATTATCTCCTTTAGTTCTAAAAGAACCATCGTCTTCAATACTAAACACTCTATGAATTATTGGATAATTCTTATTACCAACATCAAAAACTATAATATCTCCAGTAGAATAATCATCACTACCAGTAACAAATACAAGATCACCTTTGTAAAAAGTAGGAACCATACTCTGAGAAAACACAGCTACCATAGGAGTGTCTGTATCAAATGCCATACCCATGCCTGTATTAACTAAATATGCAACAAGAAATCCAACAACTACATATATTATTATTCCAGCAGTTCCCTGAGTATACTTATTCCAAGTATCGCTTACTTTTTTCAATGCATCTATCATGATAAAACCTATTAATTTATTTTGAAAGAGCTCTTCTAAATTCTTCTTTTAGCTCATCGCAATTTGCAACTATACTAGTTGCAGCCTTCGTAAGCAACTTTCTAGGGTTATTACCAACAACAACTATTGCTGGCTCTTTCATGAATGGATGCTCTCTGATTGCAGCAGCCTGACCACCTTCTCCCCATACTCTTTTGGCTAAAAGATGTGTCATAGTACCTGTATCGCCTTTAAGCTCTAATTTAAGCTTTTCTTTGTCTTCTTCAAGAATATTTAGATTCATAGTATCACTACATCAATTGGTTGTCAATTATATAAAGCTTATGGTAATTCATCCGGGTTAACTATAGGTTTTTTGAATGCAGTTCTATCCTCAATAGCTATCCTAGGACAAGCTGTATTGACATAAGCATCCAAATCCAAAAACTCTAATTTCTCAGGTTTAACTTCATCAAATATCAATATCCATGCCTTTTTACCCTCAGATCTTAATTTACCTTTAATCTTCTCAGCAAGATCCATATTCATCTGGCCTGGTTTCGAAGATACCAATATTCCAAATCTCTTAGCATCTTTAACCATCCCAATAGCAGCATATTTTTGTCTCAAGAACTTATCCTTGAATTCATCTATACTCTTCATCTCATTTCTTTCAATATCGAGACCAAACACCGGTTTCTCAGTCTTCAATAAAAGACCAAGAGGATGAAATTTACCAGATCCAATATATATGAAACAATCAACATCATCTTTGATAGACACACCAGCATATGGATCACACCCTAAAACCTGACCATCATACACAGTTTTCTGTCCTTTTCCTAAAATCATCTTCTTTCCTTTACTTTCTAAATAATTCTTAACATCAGCCAAAACATCTAAGAATTGCAATGTAGTCACAACACCAATCCTTTCATAATCCTTTATCATTTCAATATTACTTTCAAGCACAGGAACAACATCTATCTTTTCTCTTATTTCCTTATATTCAACAGGCATATCAGATTCTAAAAATTTCGTATGACCATAATGTACTATTTTTTCACAACCAGCTCTTTTAGCTTCATCAGGTTTAATGTCGCATGCACCAAAACAAGTCTCACCACTGATTATAACATCTTCTCCTAGCTCATCAGCTATCTCAAAAACTTTTGTTTTCAATCCTTCAGGCACTTGTAAAAATATTCTTGGCATAGAAAACTAATAAAATGGGAACTATTTAAATCAAGCGAAAGCTTCTGCAAAAAGTTGTATATAATTATAAGATTCTAGATATTGTAACGTCTCCCAAAATACAGGTATCAATATCAATGTCAATAATATCAACAATATTGATATAAATCCTTTTCTTTTTCCTTCTAACTTGAATCCTATCAACATTCCGGCAATCAATCCGCCAATGTGTGCAACATAAGCTATGTCAGTTGCCGTCCCTGTCAAAACTGTAGAAACAAACGCACCAATGTTATAGATTGTATACATAACCGCAACAAGTATTAGCGGAACAGGAATAACATACGGATAGATAACTATCTCTAATGGATCAACCAACATCGCCACACCAAGTAATCCAAATATTGCACCAGATGCACCAATAGTTACAGCTCCTGCCGGCATAAGACCTAACAATATCGCTGACAAGACAGCAAGATTACCAACTATAGCAGCAGAAAAGAATACCAACAGCATCTTCTTCCATCCCAAAGTTTCCTCAACCGCTTTTCCAAAGAACAGCAGAGCTAATAGATTCAAAATAATATGATCTGGACCTGCATGTAAGAATATAGAAGTTGCAAACACATGTAACTTTCCTGCTAAAACATTATCTAAAGAAAATCCAAGATCATTGAACTTATCTCTTGTTAACCACTTTCCTTCTGAATAATAATAATAATTTTGCCAACCATATGTGATAAGAATCAAAATCATAAGAGCAATAGTAACATAAGGTATTTTGAAAAATTTCTTTTTCTTCTTAGTTTCAATGTTCTTTTCTATCTCAATTATAGCCTCAGGTTTTTTCTTAAAAAAGATCATATGCATTACCTGTTTTTCAACAGTTCTATCAGAAGCTTTCTTTCTATTTTAGCTACCCAACCTCTGACTTTGTCAACAGCATCTATGTTAACAGAAACAGAATCTATTCCAGTTCTTATCAAAAATTCAACAGCATCATATCTATTGCTTGGAAGTTCACCACATATAGAAGTCTTAACACCATTCCTCTTACAAATCTCAATAGCATACTTGAACAAAGCTTGCATACCAGGATGCATCTCATCAAATAATTTAATCAATCTTTCATTATTCCTATCAACTCCAAGAGTTAACTGTGTCAAATCATTAGAACCAAAACTAACAAAATCTATTCCCTCTTCACAGAATTTTTCAATACTCAATGCAGTAGAAGGAACTTCTATCATTATTCCAAACTTAACAGTTTCTGGTAAACCGATTTCACTTGCAATTTCTTTTGCTTTCTTTAATTCAGAAACATCATATACAAACGGCAACATGACAGCAACATTTGTCATTCCTTGTTCATGTAATTTCTTTATTGCTCTTAATTCAGTTTTTATTATGTCAGTATCTTCTAAACTTCTTCTAACACCATGCCATCCTAACATTGGATTATCCTCTTTAGGTTCATTACTACCACCTTCCATGTTACTATATTCATCAGTTCTCACATCAAGTGTTCTAACCCAAACAGGTTTTGGGAAAAATGATTTAGCAACTTTACCAACACCTTCTACTATCATATCAGTAAGTTCATCTTGCTTACCTTGCCTTACATATTCAAACGGATGCATTCCTGCTTTTGTCATCATGTGTTCTAATCTTAACAGACCAACACCATCAGCTCTTCCAGAAATTTTATCAGCTGTATCAGGGAATGCTAAATTAACTTTAACGTCTGTTGCTGTGTCTTGAATTTCTTCAGAAACTTCCTCATGTTTAACTTCAGGAACATCTACAGCTACTTTTCCTTCGTAAACAACACCATTCACAGCATCTACAGTAACAATCATTCCTTCTTTGATTATTTCTGTTGCATTTTGTGTTCCAACAATACATGGTATACCAAGTTCTCTAGAAACAATAGCAGCATGACATGTAGAACCACCTCTATTAGTAACAATAGCTACACTTTTTTCCATTGCAGGAACATAATCAGGACTTGTCATAGTAGTAACAAGAACATCTCCATATTCAATTCTTCCAAGTTCATTAAGATCTTTTATCAATTTAACAGGACCTGTTGCGATTCCAGGACTTGCACCAACACCACGTATCAATTCTCTACCAACTTCTCCTAATTCACCAACTTCTTTCTTTTCTAAAGTTGTAACAGCTCTTGATTGTGTAATATAAATTTTTCCTCGTTCAGTTGCCCATTCTATATCTTGTGGCTTACCTTGATAGAATTGTTCAATTTTTTTACAATAAGAAGATAAAGCAACTATTTGTTCATCAGTTAAAATTTGTTTATCAATATATTCTGCAGGAACAGGAAGTATTATTGTTTTTCCAGTGTTACGATCTTTAACCATCATCTCTTTCTTAGAAGATATTTTTTTACTCAATATTTCTCCAGTACTCTTATCAACAACATAATGATCAGGATCTACTCTTCCTTGTACTAACATTTCACCCAATCCCCAAACTGCTTCATTGATAATATGATTTGCACCACCAACAGGATCAGTTGGATCAACAGTAAATGATACACCAGAACTTTCAGAATTAACCATTCTTTGTATTACAACACAAAGAGTAGTATCCTGAGGCTGATTATTCTTATGTCTATAATACATTACTCTAGGAGTATACAAAGAAGCCCAACATCTTTTTACTTTATCAAAAAGATCATCCTTTCCTCTAACATTAAGAAATGTCTCATATTGACCTGCAGCTGAAGCACCTGCTGCATCTTCCAATACTCCAGAACTCCTAACAGCTACAAAAGGTATGTCTCTTGCAGCATTAACAAATTCTATTGCCTTAATTGCCTCATCATAACCCATATCCTTGTATGTCTTCATTATAGGTTCTCTCAACATAGCAGGTATATGAGTATCTAAAAATAATTTTTTAACTCTCTCAGAAGCATCTGTCAATGAATCAATACTTGAAAAATCAGCATTATTGACTATTTCCATTATCTTAGGCTTAAGATCATTCATCTCAACAAATTTATCATAAGCTTCAGTAGTAATAAAAAAAGTCTCAGGTACTGGGAATCCTTCCTTTACCATTTCAGCAAGATGAATACCTTTACCTCCAAGAAGTTTAACATCTGGCTCTTGGATAGTCTTCTGAGTCAAAATAATCGGCATAAAAAGATTTAAGATACCTGCAAGATAAAGGTTAGCATCTGTTCCAAGAACATCGAATATGCTATATAATATAGGCACCATTTTGTACAACAACCTTAAATACATTGTAAAATAACCTAACGATAATCGCCGAAGGGACTTCAAATTATATATACGGCGTAACTGAAGGTATTTCATATGAAACCAGGAAAAGTAGAAAAATACATACATGAGAAGATAGAAAGTGATGGAGCATTGCTCTTATCACTAATTGATCCTGATAGCCAGCCATTTGAAGTTGGCGCAAAAATAGCCGAAGCTTCAGCTGAAGCTGGTGCTGATGCAATTCTTATTGGTGGTTCAATAGGAGCTCAGGGTATGCTTCTTGATAAGACCACAAAAATGATTAGAGAAAGAGTAAATATTCCTATTATACTATTTCCAGGTAATGTTGGTACAATAACACCATTTGCTGATGCTACTTACTTCATGTATGTCCTAAATTCTAGAGAAGTATACTGGATATCCACAGTTCAAATCCAAGGAGCTCCAGTAGTAAAGAGAATGGGTCTAGAAGCAATACCAACAGGATATATGATTCTAGAACCTGGAAGAGCAGTAGGATGGATATCTAATGCTAACCTAGTACCAAGAAACAGGCCAGATCTAGCAGCAGTAACAGCACTAGCTGGTGAGATGATGGGTGCTAGAATAATAGTAGCTGACTCTGGTTCAGGAGCACCATCTCCAGCATCTCCAGAACTAATCTCAGCTATTAAATCACAATTAACAGTACCATTCATCTATGGTGGTGGATGTAGATCTCCACAACAAGTCAAGGACATAATTAAAGCTGGTGCTGACGGTGTTCAAATAGGAACTGCATTTGAAATGGAAGGAAGTACTAAAGAAATACAGGAAAAGGTAGGCCGTATGGTTAACGCAGTAAAAGAAGCTGCTAAGGAAAGAAGAACCAAAATAGCAAAGAAAGGAAAATTGGCAAAAATAAAGCAAAAAATGCACTTCCCTAGATTTGATCTTACAAACATAACAAGAAGATTCAAAAAGCAGAAGAAAAACGATAATGGAAACGGAAAACCTGTAGAACAACCAGTTCAGCAGCCTAAGAAATAAATTTATTCTTATAATCAACTAACCAATCTAAAAAATTGACTCTCTCATTATCTTTTAACGCAAATTCTAAATCATCTTCAGATACAGCAGCATAATAATCTGTCATCTTAACATCAATATCAGTAACTATGATTATATCAGCATTTTCTAACATCTCTCGTATTTCATTATTAAAATCAGCTATAACTATCCTTGGACCACAAGCTATCAAAGCCCTAGCAGCTCTCTTAGATGGTTTGATATCCTTGAACCACACAACTTGATCAGTCAGACCATATTCTAGATTAGCATTTGTTATTTCATCAGCATCAAAATTATTCACTGGTATAACAGGAACACATCCCTCTTCTTCCAGTAACTTTACTTCATCTTCTCTTCCAACCTTTCTCTCATAAGCCATCTTGATATTTCTCTGTTTGTTAAGTTCAAACTGAAGCTGTTTTATCAGTATATCCTTAGCTTTGATTTCTTTTACCTTCATAACTTCTGTCCGTGCTTCCATATTTTTCTCTCGTTCCTCGTCCATGTAAGTTTTTTTCTGTTTTTCAAGAAGTTTTAATTTTTCCTCAAGTTTCTCAGTATAGATTTTCAATATATCATATCTTCTCTGATTTTCTTTTACCTTTCTTCTAAGACCTTTTGCAAGACCTTCCCAATCTATTTTTCTATCAGGTTCTTTCTTTTGTAGCTCTTCTTGCACTTCAACATCAAGTATTTTATCTATAGCTTCATCAATGCTACTAACTTTTTTCTCAATAATCATAGCCTTAACATCATCACTAAAACTTAACAAATCCCTTGTATTTAGTATAGAATCTATTTTTCTAAATAATATTTCATATTGATTATAAACTACAAGAGCTGATGCAAGAGCATCTCTCTCATGATCATTAGACACATTTTTTTCAGAAGTAATGTCATCTTTATCATCAACTAACATATCGCTTTCAGGTTTCCATATATTACACCCCAAACTAGATGCTAATTTTTCTGCAGAAGTTCCAGTAGAAGCCTTATCTATTGCTAATAATACAGGTCTACCAAGTTTAATTACTTCTTCCTTTATTGTAGGAAATGTCAATTCTCTATCACTTTTTAATTTTAGTATATCACCATTCAAACTAACAACTGCAAATGCTGATGTTAATCCTGGATCAAAACCTATTATCACTGGCTTCATATTATCACTTTTTCTTTGGTATATATTCTCTTTCTAATATCTTCCGTATTGTCTTAGCTGTCTTAGGACCGACATTAGTAGCTCCTTTCAATTCTTTTTCAGAAGCATTAAAAATATTAACAGGAGTTTTAAAATGTTCCAACAAAGATCTTGCTCTTACTATAGATATACCAGGAAGACCATGCACAAGATATTCCTGCTCTTGTTCAGGAGATTGTGCTTTCTTGCTACCTCTTATTGGTACTTCTCTCCGATGATCTATTTGTTCTTTTCTTGCAATCCAATATATCATCCCTGCTGTTTCTGCCAGAGTCTTTGTCCATATAATTGGAACTTCGTAATCAAATGTTATTGAAGCTAATGCACCTCTTATTGCATTCGGATGTAATGTACCATAAAGATCTTTACCTTCTATAATAAGAAGTGGTTTTTCAAAATTCTCTTTCATGTTCTTTAATTGTTGAAATAATCTTCTATCAATTATACTTTTTACAAAATCAGATGTTGTCTTTCTTTCTATAGCTATTCTATCAGAAACAATATAGTCTCCAGATACTAGCATTTTGTCATGAATAACACATTCAAACTGAGAAAAATAATCCCTTATACCACTAGCTAATTCACGTTTGTCAACAAAAATAAGGACCTTTGCCATGTAATAATTAGATAGTTTAAAATATTTATTGTTTCTTCAGAACAAGTTATTCTTCCCATTCTTCCTCAATAGCTCTTTTTTGCTCTTCTGTAGGCCATGGACATTTTGACAATGATATCTTTATTTTTTCACCCATGCCATATCTTGTTCCCCATTCCCCTCTTCCGTTTGTTAAATCATATGCATTATCATTTATTTTGATATCATAATGTTGTTTATCATGATTATAGTCTACATTAATACCATCACCCAAATCATTAAAATTCTCATAATAGAATGAAAAGCTTCTATCCATACCTGTCTCATGAAAATCTTCCAATTTTCCAGTCAACTTCACATCTTTTAATTTTTTAAATTGAAGATAATTTAGATATAACTCAATATCAAGATTTCCTAATATGACAGCTCTACCTTCAAAATTAATTTCATCCATACAAGTAATAGAATAGAAAAAGATTTAAGGCTTCTTCATGAACTTCATCAAACTAGAATTCTGTTTATTCTGCATACCTTTCAATATATCTTTCATAGTCTCTTCCTTCCTTTTAGCAATATAATAATAAGTCTCATCTCTCGTTCCTCTTGTTAACAAGAATATTATCCTTCCTATCTTTGTTCTTCCGACTCTCCCTCTTCTTTGTATTGTTCTTATCTCAGAAGGAACTGAATCATAGAATATAGCAATATCAGCACTAGCTAAATGTAGCCCCTCTTCACCAATAGGAGAAGTTATTAAACAATTATAGACATCTGCTTCATAATCCTTTATCACATCTATCTGTTGTTTCTGTGATAATCCTTTTACTCCAGCCTGACCTATCAGACTCGTAGCTCTACATCCTTTAATATTATTCAATATATCTTCTATTCTTTCAATGTTATCTCTAAAATGACTAAAGACTATTATCTTAACATCTTTGTTTTTTTGCAATTGTTCTTCCATTATCTCAGCTATTTTCAATATCTTAGGATGTTCTGTCTCATATGTTTCTATCATCCTAATTGCTTTCATAATTTCTGGATCACTCAAAGCTCTTCTATCAGAAGCTGCTTTTTTCAATCTTAATTTTTTAATATACTTTCTTGCAGCTTTTACACTTTGTGTCTCCATCATTTCTAATAAATGAGAAACTTTGATAGCTTTAGTAATCTGTGCAACAAGATTGAAATAAACGGGTCTCTTATCAGTTTCCAATTCTTTCATTATTCTTCTTTGTGCATCAAGAAGATCTTTCTTTCCTCGTGCATGGATATCATATCTTCTAAGACCAGAAAAATCATTTTTCAAAGAAGCCTTTATCAGACTTTGAGCATCTTTTAGTTCTTGTGGCAAATCTACCCTAATGTATTCAGTATCAATTTCCTTCACATACTTCATAATATCTTCATCTTCTTCTGTTCTAATCTCAACAGCATCTATAGAAAGATTTTTTGTAATATGTTTAATCTTTTCCTCATCACCACCAGGAGAAGCTGTTAATCCAAGTATCAAATGTCCTGGAACCATTCCATACATCTTTGAAACATATGTATAAGCATAATCTTTTACAGCTCTATGACATTCATCAAATATCATTAAAGAAAAATTCTTAAGACCGATCAAACCATTTTTAATGTCATTCCTTATTGTCTGTGGCGTTGCAACTATTATTGGAGATCTATGATAAAGATGCATTCTGTCTTCAGGTCTAATAACCCCTGTCACTAAAACTATCTCATTTTCTTCCATATCCATAAATTTTCTAAAAGCATCTTGATGTTGTGCACATAGCGGTCTAGTTGGAGCCATCATCAATATTTTTTTCTCAGGATATTTGTTCAATCTATGTGCAGCTACCATTACAGCTATCTGTGTCTTTCCCATTCCTGTAGGCAAAACACAAAGAGTATTTTTCTTAATAGCTGTCTTCACTATGCTCTCTTGGTAAGCTCTAGACTCAAGAACATTATTTTTGATGTATGGTGCTCTAATGAATGTCATTATAATCAATCTCATTTAAGAAATTTAAGGATTTATATTTTCTCGGCCATAGCAAGAGGTGAACCACCAGCATGCCATGAATACCTTGGTCTTATCTGTATATTGAATAATCTTTCAGAATTATCATCTAATACCAAAGC
>JAAOXY010000096.1 GCA_018221065.1 Candidatus Aenigmatarchaeota archaeon
CATTTACAATCACACTCCCATATATGTCCATGAGTACCAAGATAATGCTTTACAGTCATCTTCTTGCCGCATTTCTTACATATCGGTGTCATCATAACAAACCTCTCAATAGCATCTTGACGGGCTTGTAAAACAAGATTATTAATTGCAATATGAAAACCACTTTGAAATATCTTAGGGATATATTGGTCGAATCCCCTTACTAATTTCTCTTCTTCGTCGGTTTTCATGGTTTCACCATCTTTTCACATCTCTCATGATTTCCATTATCACTGAAGCAATAACAGATTGTACAATACTATTGTTTCATTTTCTATGAGCGTAAATGGAGTCGAACCATTACTTATTCCTTGTAAGGGAATTATTCTACCGTTAAATTATACGCTCAAACTAAAAAAATAAAATTTATTCTAGCACATAACAACCACAGCTAAATTCATCAAAACCAAATCCTTCTGGGCAAATTGGTTGAGGTATTTCTATCTGGCAGTAATTATCGCATCCATCTTCAACTTCAGTATTTCCGTCGTCGCACTGTTCTCCGTAAGCTTCGGCTAGTATACCGTCTCCACAGTATGGTCCTCTTTCTTCTTCAATAATACAACTGTTTGTACAATATGTACAAGAGTCTCCATATCCTGGTATACACTCTACTCCGTTTCCAATACCGCTATCGCATTCTTCTCCTTCAGTATTATCTAGTTCTGAATCTCCACAATAATTTCCTAATTCAATTTCTAGTGTGCAGATTTCTGAGCAATACTCTACGCTTCCATCGTACGGTGCTGCAGGTACTTCTCCGTTGCTTACTCCAGAATCACATTCTTCTTCTAGATTAACTATTTCATCTCCACAGAATGGCTCAGGTTCTGGCTCAGGTTCGGGTTCTGGTTGAGGAGGAACATATCCTTCTAATGGCTTGAATACACCATTTAACCAAATTCCTGCACTCATTTGTGTTCGTGCTTTTCTTGGCTCATAGATATACATTCCATTGAATAAACCAACAGTAGAACCGTCAGAATCTCTTTCTCCTTTACACCAGAAATACTGCCCCCATGTGCGGTTGTTGTATACAAACCTTGGGTTCGTTGTTCCTGGAGTTTCAACAGGATTTAAACAAGTTTCTTCAAGCGATTCAAGTAGTTCTGTCTCTGTTCCAGAGAAAGCGTCAATTGCCTTTCCCAAATCTCCCTTTGTCCTAATTAATCCATCTGTAGGTAGTGCGTCCATTAACGATGGAAATGTTACATCATAGTAAAACGAATCTCCACTCAATGGCCTCCAGATATTCATGTAGCCTTCTGATGGAAAATATCTTAATGTCCAGAAAGAATAAGTCCATCCCCTATCCAGTCTTGTTGTGTGACAATTTGATTGGATGTATGATTCCCACTCTGGAAACCCATATCCCCTAACAAATGTTGTCGGTTCTCCAAGTCTTGAGTCTTCAGATGCCCCAAGACAACTATAATGCAGTGCTTGTTGGAGTAAATCCATATCATCACCAAAAGCTAATATTTCAGCTTCTAATTCTTCTCCATTTTCAATAGTTGCAGAAACAGCGACTATTGATACCAGTAAAGCAATAAAAACTGGTATAATTATTTTTCTTTTTCTCATATATTTCACCTCCTTAGTAGTATATGAGTATTATTATTTTTTTGTTTGTGCATTTGACATTTTATCCCCGCACAAGAACCTTAAAGAAATATAGGAGAGCAAACTCCTCTTATTACTACAAGGGGGATATACTAGTGCGGTCTGGAATCATGCCTTTTTTTTCTAATGCTTTACGCTCCATATCATCAATCGATAATGTACCGTATTCGTCCATAGTCGTCTTTATTGAATCATGTCTCATATAATTTTTTACAAACTCAATGCTGAAACCTAAGTCTTTTAGATGTCTTGCTTGACTATGTCTTAATAAATGAGGATTAACATTTCTAGCAACCATTTCGCCTTTATAATTCTTCTTTGGTTTAGGATTAGGATGCTTTAACCTACATAATTTAGCTGTAGCAGTAAATATTTGATTAATTCTACTTACTTCTAAAGGTGCATTATTTCCGAATAAGTAGCCCTCTTTCTTTTTGATATACTGCATATAATATTTTAAGTCATTAATATACTGAGGATAAACAGTTCCTACAGGTATTGGAGCTATCTTATTAAATTTACCCGTAACAGTAAGTCTTCCTGTAGTTAAATTAATATCTTCAACTCTCATCTTAGCAATTTCAAACCTTCTAAGAGCAGGATAGTATGCACTTTCAATAATAATCTTATCTCTAAGATTCTTAGCAGTATTAATAAGAAGCTCAATTTGCTGCATATTTAAGGTATATTGGCTATCTTTGTATTGTGTTTTCATTTTCAAGTACATTATTTTCTGCTATTTTTTTCATCTCTTCATTCTCTTTCTTTTTAGCTAAATAGATTAAATCAGTTACTTTAACAAATAGATTTTTATTTGTGTCTTCACCTATCCATAAATCTGTATCTATTTTTCCATCTTTTAGAGCATGACCTTTGTAAAAACGATATGTTTGAAGTTCCGTTAAATCTTCTTTTTTCATATTGTCCCTTTATTTCTTTTCTAACTTAATAAGTTTTTTATAATCTTCAACAGCCTTATTATGAATTTCGTCTTCCCATCTTTTCATATTTTCTTTCATAGTGCTTCTAAGTAGCCAAGCCATAAGAGAAGCGCCTATAATTATTCCTATACTAATTTCGGTTATCATCTTTATTAATTATAAAAAAATAAAAAATAATGGAATTACTTCCAATTATTGAACAAATCCATTATTTCCTCCGTTGCCTAAAAAGGCATTTATATATTGGCATCTGTAGACACACTGGCAGAAGCGTTCTTATCAAGACTGCGACCCCCACTATTAGAGTGCTTCAACTTCGTGCGAGAAAGCAGTCCATCAAAGACAGAACGTTCTTTAGCCGTCATCTTCAAATACCTCTTTTTGTCGCTAGGACTAACAAAAAATATATAATTACAATGAGCACACTTTAGATAATGAACATGTTTCCATCTTTCATTATTTTTCTTAGTACTTCTACATGCATGACTTAGCTTATGATAACCTTTATGACAATATCTTAATCTCATTCTCATATTCTTAAACTCATGCAATCTTATTACTATGTTCATCTTCCAGAACCACAATTTGTTGCTTAAATTCATTGTTTATTCACCTCGTCTCTAAGGCAAAGAATACATTTAGAACCACGACATCCCTTTCTACCACAAGTACACATTGAAAAAGTATGTACTCCATCAGCAAGTTCATAACAGATATCATTTAAGATTTCTTCGCTACTTCTCATTTTTTCACTTCTTCTAAATATAAGTCTTGATGATTTTTTATTGCATACGGACTAGTATGCTTAATCTTTAATTCACACGTACAAGGATTATTATAGCACTTCAAACAAACATTATTTAATTGTCTACAATGATGTAGTTTAGTTTCCATATTAAACTTCAGCTGTATATCTTTTACTTGTTCTATAACAGCATCACCATTCTGATGCTTAACTAAATCGTCATTCTTATATTTCGGCATCCCGTATACTGCACAACCCCACAAATCAAATGCTTCTTCAAAACCGCATATCTGAATTGCATTTTTATGCATCTTTCCGCTGCCACCAGGAGTAAATATTTGTCCAATAGATTTCTTTTCGTTAGTTTTCTCATCTATACCAACAATACTAACAGTTTCTTTATCTTTTAATTCGAACTCAATTTTCATATTACCACCTATTGATTAAATACTTGTGATAAAGTATTTACATTTAACCATCACTACAGTACAAAACTGATGTATTGTAGCATATAATGTTTAACTTATTAAATTAAATTATTTAACTATTTAATAAATATATTTATAGTGGAATATATATATTGCAGTGTATAAATCAGGTACCGTTAATAGTCAATATATGCCCACAAAGAGCTAATATCTGTACATTTAAAGATAGGATACATTTTATTGATTTCTATACAGGCTGTCTGTAAAGTTCTCTGAAATGTATCCATATTCATCCTATTCGCCACCTACATTATCTCCAGAATGTTTAGAATATTGGTAAACCACCAATAATAACAAAAATAGTATATTTGCTGTAGTCATAAAGAATAGCGTATGATTGTACATTACAATCAGTTTGTTATATATTCCTGTAATCTTTGACAAGAAATATAATCCTATACCTAATCCACTAAGTACCACGAAAACCAATGTATATGTTACTGGACTACTTTCATTAATAGCACCAGGTACACTGTATTTAGACGTCTGTTGCACTACAATAACAGTTAATATAAGTAATGCTATAATTATTAAGTACATTAAAGGTTGTCTAAACAGCAAAGAAAGCCTTCCAGCATTCTCTAATAATGTATTTTTAGCTGCAGTCATATTGATATTAGAAGTGTTAACACTTTTAAATATATTAATTATTGTGCTTACGTTAAAATCAAATAACAGCGGAGCTACAACATTGTAAGCTATAGTAACATTATCTAATCTATAATTTGTAGCACTCTTCGATACTTTTATATCAATGACTTCTACGTAAGTACCTACAGTATTATTTAACATAACTTTAACAGTTCTATTTTGTGTAGGCTGAATAGTAAATCTTGTAACATCTGTCTCCATATTAGTATATAATTCAACTAATAGTTTACTGCTACGTTCTAAGCTCTGAACTGTAAAAGAAACTTCATCATCTTTATTTATATACGATTTAGCAGCTATATATCTAGGAGTAATATTATATTTTACAGTAGGATACGGTCTACCACCGCCACCACCAGGAGCAACTACTGGAGGTGTAGATGTATCTACAGTAAAACTTATGCTTTCAGAAGCAGTATTTCCCGAAGTATCGTTAGCGTAGAATATAAATGTATAACTTCCATCTGATAAAGTAATAGTCTCTGAAGAATTTGTTCTATTAGCTGTTCCGTTATAGTACCATAATGAGCTAATAGACGAAGCATCAGCTGCTGTAAAGTTTATTACAATATTATTTGTACTATACGTCGTAGCAGTAGGAGAAGTAACTGTAAGTGTAGGTGAAATTACATCTGCAGCTGTTATATTGCGCATATAAAATATTCCAAATTGAGCATTATAGTTAGTTGTAGATAGATTTCCTACGAAAGTTTGTCCCATTCCTGCTGTAAGATTTACTTCACTAGTATTACTTCCCATTACTGAAGCAGACCCGTGATAATAATATATTCTATAATTAGTAGAATCAGCTTTTATTGCAAAAACAGAACTAGCTAAGACTAACAATAATAAAAAATATATTACATTTTTCATTTAGCTGCTCACAATGACAAAATTGCCTCCACTATCTACATACTGTCTAAAACAACTCGAACCATCAGACTTACATATATAATGGTCTCCAGTTACATTCATTCTTGTTGCATCTATATCTGTACCATTAACAAGGAATCCTACGTCATCTGTAAAGTCATTTAAAGTTACTTGTGCATAATCCATTTCTGCATCATCAATTGCATCGTTGTTAATAGTTAATCCACCACTAAATGTTCCAGCTATATCTGCAGCAGCAGGACTTTCATCTACATCAACGTAATCATCATCTAACAAAGCAGTTAAATCTCCTTCTGCATCGTAGTATTGGTCGTCTAAAGCATCGTGGTCTAAAACAATAGCAGCAATAGTCCCACTAGCTTCTCCGCCGACTGTTTGGCCTGTAACAAATGTAACATTATTGTCATAAACAATTCTTCCACATCCGTTTAATCCAGAACAATTCCCTATTGTAGTATCTGTTGTATGTGCTCCTGTTACATAATTACTCTTGTCTAACGACCAATTTCCAATAGAATCATTTATTTGCTGCATTGAAAAGTGGTCAAGAGAATCTACATAAGCTTTTAGCGAAGTATTAGCTAATATGTCTTGTGCGTCTACATAAGCTTTCAATGATGTATTCGATGCAATGTCTTGTGCATCGACGTATGCTTTTAAAGAAGCATTGTGAATCCCTGCTCTTGTATCGACAGTATTATTGAAGTTGATGCAAAGACCGTTTCCATCGAGATATTCACCATCGGAGCAAGCTGTCGAAGCATTGGAATCTGTATCCGTTAAGCCCAAGACAAGCCTCTTGACATTAAGATTTTGTGCATAAGAAGTAATGTCTGCTGCAGCATCGTTATTATAGACCTTCAGAGAGACATTCTGTCCTGTATTCAGCACTGCAAAACAATGTCCGCTTGCAGAACCGACGTCTCCGCCAGTTCCGAGCTTCCTACGCTGTTCGCAATCTTCGATATTTGTAGCGTTGTTAAGGTAAGGTGAAATCCAATACTCATCTGAGCTTCCTCCAGCGAAAGAAAGATGCCAATTGATTTCATAGACTCCAGAATTTCCATCAATAGTAATCCACTGCCTATCTTCATCGAATGTCACGTTGTTTGTGTTTCCCGCTTCATAGCCGATAACTTGGGTCCATGTCTGTAGTGCAGCGATTGGCGTAACTGTTCCACCATCAGACATATTGACCATCTCGCCATAAATTCCTTCCATCGTCGAGATGTCTCCTGTTCCCGTGTTATCTGCACTACATGCCCAAACTCCGCCAGACATCTTATAGATTTGACCGTCACCACAATAAGTGATATTTTGTGGATTCAATTTTCCTACACTGAAATTATGGAATCCTGTAAGGTCTACTGTTGCTGCAGCTCCACCATCATTTCCACAAACTAGTTCTCCTGATGCAGTCGTATTAATAGTATCGCAGTTTAACAAATCTGAAACAAAGATTCCCGTTACATTAATATCTGTTCCGTTTGAAGACCCAGAATGGTCTTGAGAATCTACATATGTTTTCATTGATGCGTTATATAAAGTATCTTGTGCATCTACATATATCTTCATTGTTTCATTATTTAATGTAGCATTCCCAACACCAGTAACAACTTGTGCTAAAGTAA
>JAAOXY010000097.1 GCA_018221065.1 Candidatus Aenigmatarchaeota archaeon
CCAGTGAAAAAATATAATGATCCTCCATATGTTGCTGCAGCAATGTCAAATCCTGAACCTGCTTTCTGTATATCCATCACAGTCTTATAACTAATATCGAATATTTCTTTCTTTGTCATTTCTATATTGAATACTTCTGATAATGCTTTGACTGTACAAACCGTCACTGCTGATGAGCTTCCAAAACCAAACTTGCTTGAGAATTCAGACTTTGTATTTATGTTAAGACCTGATTTAACATTATATTTTTCAAAGAAATTCTTTACAGATGCTATAACAAACCTAACAGCTTTTGGTTGATCATTTGCTATTTGTCCTAATTCTATTTTGAAACCCTTTACCCCAACTTCTGGAGCATCAATCACTATGTTTTCATCATCTCGTTTTTCCATTGATACTGACATTCTATGGTTTACTGCTGTGACTAAACATGGTCTATCATACACAACTGCATGATCACCTATCAATAATAGCTTTCCTGGAGCAGAAACTTTAATCATCTTTAACACCACTAACACCTAGTTTTGTAATAAATGCATCAAATCCGTTTTTCTTGTATATCCCAACCAATTCTTGTGCTTTTTCTGAATTTTCTGCAAGTACAAGGCAATTTCCTCCACCCCAACCTCCTGTTGGTTTGGATCCTAAAGCATTATTTTCCCTACTGATATTTATTATCTTATCTAATTCATCTGTTGATATTTTCATTTTCTTAAGTTCTTCATAATAATCATACATTAATTTTCCAACTGTCTTTAGATCTTTTTCTTTCAAAGCTGAAAGAGCATTATTTGTTATTTCGTCAAGGTTGTTCATAATAGAATCGACAAATTCTTGATTTTCTTCTCTCTGTTTTCTGACATAAGCAACTGTTTTTGATGTTGTTGCCGGTTTACCAGAATTAACTATTATAATAGGTATTTCAAAATCAATGTCAAGTGGTCTTGGTCCTTCGGATTTTTTGTATGTTAAATATCCTCCATAAGCAACAGAATTTGCATCTATGCCAGAAGGTGTTCCTCCATGAGATACTGTATCTCCTAAATTTGCTATTTCGGCTATTTCTTTTGTAGTTATATTTCCGTTCATAAGTCTTGCATATGCTAAACAAAATGCTGCAAATGTTGAAGATGAACCTCCCAATCCTTTTAGACTTCTTTTCATCTTTATTACCATTCTAATTGGTCTGTATCCAAACTTGTCTATTAATTTCTTATAGATTACACAAAAGCTCTCATTGAAATTCATTTTCTTTATTTCATCAAAGTTTTTTTCATCAAACAATCTGTAGAATTTTTCTGTTATTTCGAAAACTTGTTGTTTAGAATATGCTACTGAAACTTTATCACGATAATAAGATATTGTTATTCCGTCTGGAATATCTTCTAATACAATTTCTGTACTTTCTGCAGTAGATGCAGATATCCCTAACTTATTGTAGACAACTGCATGTTCTCCGAGCAGTATTACTTTTGAGGGTGCTGTAACTTTCATATTAATCAACCTTTAGAATAAATGTTCTTCTATTGTTTTTGCTGCACTACCAGGTTTGGAAACATGAATTTCTTTTATTTCATTAATATCAGATAGTCTTTTCTTTATTTCTTCTACATCTTTTTCCAAACAAATTATTTTGACTTGTGGTCCGCCATCTATTGTAAAGTAACATTCCAATCCTTGTTCTCTCCATTCTGGAATCAGATGTACCATCTTCAATGTTTCTGGAAGCCAATATATTATAGCTGGTTTTGTTGTGAACATCAGTGCATGCAATTTTATTGCATTCTGTTCAGCAATCTGACCAACTGTTGTAAAATCTTTTTCTAAAATACCTTTTCTTACTTTATCCAAGTCCTCATCAATACTTGCTAACCAACATTTGTAATATGGACAATTTTCTACTGTCTTTGCCATTCCTACTCTACTCTTTATTTTCTTTTCTTTTGTTGTCAATATTGTTGCGATTATTCTGAATTCTGGCCAATGATCTTCTATAGCTATTTGTTTTCCAAAAGAATCTGAACCATCTTCTTTTTCTCCTTTTAACCATTCAACAAATCCGCCTTCAACTGATCTTGAAGCTGAACCAGAGTTTCTTCTTGCTATGATTGATAATTTTTCTTTAGAAAAATCTAAACCTGCTGCTTTTGTTGCAGCTAATGCAATTGCAGCACCGCCTGCAGCTGAACTTGCTAATCCTGCTGCTGTTGGAAAATTATTATTTGAACTTACTTTTGCTTTTGTTTGTATGTTTGCTAAATCTCTTACGATATTTAATGTTGATATCACTCTTTCTAATTCGTTTTCTGTTTGCTCTTTTCCATTTAAAATAAAAATATCTTTATCATATTTATCATCAAACTCAACAGTAGTAACTGCGTTTAAACCATCTAAAGTAACAGAAATACTAGAATTCTGCGGAAGTATCAGTTCTTTGTTTCTCTTACCCCAATATTTCACTAATGCTATATTTGCATTTGCAATAGCTGTAAATTTCATCATGATTTGAAATAATCTGTGACTTTGTCTAAAATGATTTTAAACCAAGGTGTATAATTTTCTGGATGTTCTTTGACATCTTTTTCTAATTCTTCTAAAATAACCCATTTATATTCATCAATCTCTTCTGGGTTTGGTTTTGGTTCTCCATCAAATGTTCCGATGAATACATGATCATATTCATGTTCAGTTAATCCTGAATTTTCATCAGTACTCTTGTATATGAATTTATAAACTTCTTTAACTCCTGTATCAAAACCAAATTCTTCTTGTAGTCGCCTATGAACCGATTGTTCTAATATCTCACCTTTTCTTTGGTGACTACAACACGTGTTTGTCCAAAGATCACCGAAGTGATATTTTTTCTTTGATCTTAATTGTAATAACATTTCTCCTTTAGAATTAAAAATAAATATTGAAAATGCTCTGTGAAGTTTTCCTCCTTCTTCATGAGCTTTCATTTTCTCTTCGAATCCAATTTCATTATCGTCTTTGTCTACAAGTAATATCTCTTCCATAAAATCACATTTATTTAGACCTTTCTATCCATAGTGAAAAAATCTACTGCGGCTTCAAAAATTTCTCTATTTGGTAGGTCGGGAAAATATTCATTAAACTTTATTTTTGCTTCAGCTGAAAATTTCTTTGCCATATCTTCTGCATATTGAACAGAACCTTTTTCTTTCATCATCTTTATCATCCATTCAACTTCTTCTGTGGTTTTTTCTGCTCTAGGTTTATTCATTATGTCTAAAACTTTTTGATGTTCTTCTCCTTCTGTATTTTTAATTAAATGAATTACTAATACTGTTCGTTTACCTTCGAAAATATCTCCACCAATTTCTTTTCCATATACTGAACCTTCACCAACTATGTTCAGCAAATCATCTCTAACTTGAAATCCTTTTCCCATTGGTATTCCGACTTCACTTATCTTTTCTATAACTTCATCAGATTGACCTGCTATTATTGCTCCTAATCTCAAAGGTCCAGCTATTGTGTATTCGGCTGCTTTACCATAGATTATATCTTCATAATCCTGATACTCAAGTTCTTCAAGACCTTTTTTATTGGTATACATCAATGACATCTCTAGATGCTGTCCTCTTGCTGTTATATCCAAAAATCTTGAAAACTCATTCAAAACTCTTCGAGTTGTTTCTTCATCAAGAATCTCTCTATTTTCAATCAAAGCTTTCCACATGTACATATGCAATGCGTCTCCTGCATTGATTGCTATCTCGGGTAAATATATTTTATGAAGAGCAGGTTTTCCTCTTCGCTCGTCAGAATTATCTTCCCAATCGTCGTGCATCAATAACCAGTCTTCAGACATCTGCATTGCTGCTGCTGTCCTGACTGCTTTTGAAGGATCACCGCCAAAGGCTTCACATGACAACAAAATAAGTGTTCCTCTTCCATATTTTCCTTGGCGTATTGAATACTCATTAACAACTTCTACAAAATCATAAGGTCCTTCTTTTGGAAGGTATTTCTGAACTTCTGGCCAGATTATTTCCTTCTTTTGTTTTAAAACACTTTTAAAATCAACCATGATATCACCGAACTTAATTAGTAGCCGACAATTTATAAGTCTAACTACGACGATAAGTTGTAAATAGATATTTTAAGCTTTTAATTGATGTACGACAATTAATTCTTATGAAGTATGAGACATTCAAAGAAGGTAAAGTGAACGTAACAGTACCTAAAGGTGCTGTTTATGAAAGAAATGTATTCTTTAATCCAGCAGCAGAATTAACAAGAGATATTTCTGTTGCAGCTCTTCAAGTATTCCAGAAAAAGTTCGACAGTTCGTTGATTGTCTGTGATGCATTGTCTGGGTCAGGTTCGAGAGGTTTAAGATACGCAAAAGAAGTAAAAAAGGTAAAAAGTGTTGTACTGAATGATAAAAATCCTATTTCCATTAAAATTATCAAAAAAAATATTAAACAAAATAAACTTGAGAAGAAGTGTGTAGCTGTAAAAAAAGATGCTAACTTGTTAATGAGAGAAAATGTTTACAATGTTATTGATATTGATCCTTTTGGATCTCCTACACTTTTCTTAGATTCTGCTGCAAAATCAATCTATCATTCTGGTTTGTTAATGGTAACTGCTACTGATCTTATGGTATTGTCTGGTGTCTGTCCTGATGCTTGCTTTAAAAAATATGGAGTAAGATCTATGAAAGCTGAATATTATTCTGAACTTGGTGCTAGAATAATAATATCTTCAATTATTCGTGCATTGGCAAAAAGAGATAGAGCATTTATTCCGTTATTGACATTTGTAGAGAAACATTATGTTAGAACCATAGGAATGATTGGTCCTGCAAGTAAATTGACAAAGAGTATAAAGGAATTTGATTATGTTACTGAAGGAAATAAAACTATAGGTCCTGTTTATCTTGGTCCTATACAAGATAAAAATTTCTGTAAAGATGTAAAAAAGGAAATTGAGAATAGAAAGTTCAGACTAGCAAAAAAAGAAATTAAACTAATGGACATGATAATTGGAGAAGCAGATATGCCTGCATTTTATTATGATATTCATAA
>JAAOXY010000098.1 GCA_018221065.1 Candidatus Aenigmatarchaeota archaeon
CAAGAATGTTTTAAGGAACTCATAGATAGTTATCAGTCTATGGTGTTAAATACCTGTAATAGCTTTGTACATAATAAAGATGATGCGCATGATATTACACAAGAAGTTTTCATAGAAGTTTACTCATCCATTCATAGTTACAAACAAAAGGCTAAGTTATCTACCTGGATTTATAGAATTGCTGTAAATAAATCTTTAAATTTCATCAGGGATAATAAGAAACGAAATATCTTCAGAAGCATTGAAAACTTTTTTTCGAAGGATTATTACAGTGAACTTCAAATTTCTGACAATATTGATTTATACAAGAATGATGACGTTGATAATGAAAGGATTGAGCTTTTGCACAATACTATTAACTCACTTTCAAGAAACCAGAAGATAGCTTTTACACTTCACAAATTTGAAAAATTATCATATAAACAACTTGCTGAGGTTATGGAACTGTCATTATCTGCTATAGAAAGCCTGATACACCGGGCAAACAAGAATGTGCAAAAAAATGTTCTAAAGTTTTATGATAAAAAAATCAGATAAACCGCAAGTTTTTAAAATGATGTGTGTCTAAATTATGAAAGGGGATTAGAAATGAAATGTAAAGAAGTAAATAAGAAACTAGTATCCTACATCAATGACGAACTTTCAAATACGGAAAATAAAAATGTTAAAAGTCATTTAGAAAGTTGCGCAATTTGCAATGAAATTGCAGTTGAGCTTCAAAATACGATGAATTTATTTGATGACAGGATAACTCTGCAACCTAACCCTTTTCTCTATACAAGAATCTTACAGGAATTAAATAACCTGCATACCGTACAGGATAATAATGGTTTTTTACCAGTCTTCAAAAAGGTATTACTACCGGTAATGTTTTCATTGCTGTTAATATTTTCTGTTTTTTTAGGAATTACATTGGGAAACATTTACGAAACAAATCAACAAGAAAAAGAAACTTCATCATTAACAATAGAGTATTTTTTTAATGATCTGGAGCAGGAAACAGTAGAGGTGTCACTATTAAATGAATAAGATGATTATTAAAAGAAGGATACTTATATGGATAATTATAATTCTTGTTGCCCTTAATGTTTCAATTATGGGAACAATCTTTTATAATTCGCATACTATAAAACACGCAATACATAACAATAGAGCAGAATTTCTAAAGGAAAGAATTTCATGTGAATATATTGTAGATGAATTAAGGTTTGATGATGAGCAAAAAAAAGCGCATAGACTCTTCAGAAGAAACTATATGAAAGAAGCAGAAAAAATAACAATAGAGATGCAGCATAAACGCATTGAGATAATGAATGAATTAGAAAGTGAAGCGCCGGACACATTATACCTTCATACACTTTCCAAAGAAATAGGGAGACTTCATGCCGAACTTAAACAAACAACAATTAATTACTATCTCAATTTAAAAAGCACAAGCAATGATAAGCAAAAGAGGCACTTATCTAAAATATTCAAAAATATGACAAATAGATGTGATATGAGGAAACGTAAATCGAATAACTGTAAAAATTGAAATAAATAAATCATAAACATTAAAATTAAAAACATGAAAAAATTAAAATCAGTATCAATCGGAATGTTATTATTGGCATTTTTATTTAGTGTAAATACAACTGCTTTTGCACAAATGGGACATGGAAAAGGTATGGGACACAGCGAAAAAAGTATGTGCATGAATATACCCGATCTAACAGGTGATCAGGAGTCCCAAATGGAAAAATTCAAAATTGTTCACATGAAAAAAATGCTCAATTATTCTAATCAAATTAATGAGAAAAATGCACACTTGCAAACTTTACGTGCAACTGACGATGTTGATATGAACGCCATCAATAGTACTATCGATGAAATGAGTGTTATCAAGGCCAGCCAGCAAAAAGATAAAGAACAACATATACAGGATGTTAGAAATATCTTAACCGATACTCAAAAAGTATATTTTGATAAAAATCACATAAACAGAGGAATGGG
>JAAOXY010000018.1 GCA_018221065.1 Candidatus Aenigmatarchaeota archaeon
AACAGGGGTAAGAGTTAGAAAAACCCAAAAAATAAAATCTCCTTTTTATGGGCAACCATTTAAAAATCCTATGGATTAAAAAATATGATAGAAATAAAGTTTCCTAAAAATATTCATTCATTAACTGATCATATTATTTATGTGATTCATAAGAACCCAGATATACAAAGACAAGGATTTGCTTTCATTGGATTCACTAAAGCTTCCATAAGTAACTATATATGTAGATTGACTAAGAATGGATTGATTCGCAATGAGAAAGGAATACTCAACCTAACTGCCAAAGGTAAAGCAGATTATAAAAGGATTATTAAACAGCCTATACCTATTGCACACTTGGCTAAGAAGATACTAAAAGTCATAGAAAAAGAGCATATGAATATAACTCAGATAGCTCAAAAGCTATTCCCTGATGTAAGTAGGAATGATAGAGAAAAGCCTGTTAGATTAGTTGTAGCAAGGCTACAAAGAGATAATAAGATAATCAGCATAAGACCTAATGCAAATAGCTTGACATTTTATATACAAGGGTCAGATTCCAAAAAAGAGAAAGAAATTAAAAGCCTAAAAGATAAAATGAATGCCCTATTTATTTTAGGATCAATAACCAGTACCAGGAGACACACATGAAAAAAATTGATGAAGATTATGGATGGTGGTCAATAATAAATTTTATGTATATTATTGCCTTTATTTTATTCTTGCTGTCTGGCTCAGCTCAAGCCGATGAATACTATAATCTATATGAACCAGAGGATCAATGGGTAGAAGTATCTGAACCATCATCAGATGGCATAGTAGACCTATTTAACATTGAGACAGGCGAATTAACACAGGAAGAGATTATTCAAGTGACCCCTTACTCTGATATTGATGAGGTAGAAACATATGACCCAGAAACTGGAAAAATTACTATATGGGGAAGAAACAAGGACAGATAAAGATCTATTCACTTTATTTACCCTACTCAATCTAAAAGCAAATACAACAGAGGAAAATGAGAGTATAGCTTATGAATGGTTATATGAGTCTTCTGATCATAGTACCTATGTAGCAAAGCGTATAACTAATGATACATGCGCATTTAGGTACATGATCCATATTAAACATAGTAGGCTTGCCTATGCTTATAGTGCTAACCAATGCTATTGGAAGATAGAAAAAATATTAGAAACATTATGACTGAGCAAGAATTACAAACAGCTCTCTTTTTGCTTAATTTTCAGAAAGAAGAAAAAGGAAGTAATAACTGGAAATGGTATCTTGTTTTACTATCCAACAATATAAGATATTCCATTGGTTGCTGGGAAGGAGGTAACACATACTATTCTTTGTATATTAATGGGACAACAAAATATGAATCCATTTCTACTAAGGATTTTCTTGACAAAGTGTTAGAAGTATTATGACTGAAAAAGAGTTACTTACTCTACTCATACTGCTTGGTATGCGAGCAGATAATCATACTCAATATAAACATATGGATTGGGTATACAGAAATGAAAAGATAAGTATAGCTAAGAAATCACCTAGCAATTTTGGTATAAAAGAAAAATACAATTTCATGTTTGCAATAAATGGAGTACGCGCTACACACTGTACCCTAGAAGAATTATTTGAATTAATTAACAAAGAGGAAAAATAACATGGCTATAACAATTAATACAGTAGAAGCTCCTGTGCTTATCATGAAGGCTCTTACAGC
>JAAOXY010000019.1 GCA_018221065.1 Candidatus Aenigmatarchaeota archaeon
AAAGGAGACAGAGTCGTAATATCAAGACTTGTTTCCGATAGATGGAGATTGATTGGATGGTCGACGATATAAACGAAGAATATCCAGAACAACCAGAGGAACCTCAAGAACAGCCAGAGGAACCACGAGAGCAACCACAGGAAGTTCCTCAAGAACAACCACAACAACCAGTCCAACAGCCTAAAAAGAAATCCAACGGTCTTTCAACAGCAATATTCACAATGGCAATATTGATTGGTGGAATGTTCGCTGTTATGAAAATTCTAGATTATTATTTAGAAAATTACGCAGAGACATTAAACGTGGATGTCTCGATGATAGCTTCTTTAACAGATTTAGGATATCTTTTCATATATGTAATGGGAGCCATATTGGCTATATTAATTGTGATATATATTATCACAAAGATTAGAAAACCTACAAAAAGCTTATAAACAAGAAAGCTATATTTTATCATAATGAAGAGATTCTTTTTAGCTCTTTTAATCGGGGGATTGTTACTACCTTGCTTAGTGGTAGCTCAGACAACAACTCTTGTAGGTATAGATATACAAGAGCCAGACTTTTATCCAGCAGGACAAAATTCTATAGCAAATCTTACAATAACAAATAATGATATTGATGCGTGGTTTACGATATCTATCATTGGAGTTCCTTCCAGTTGGTTGACTGCAGAATCATCTATTGTAAAGGTCAATCAAGGAGAGACAAGAACTATAGCTCTTTATGGTAATATTCCAGCAGGAGCAGAACCCGCATATTATGGTTATGATTTTACTGTAACTAGATCAGGTGACGGCTTCAAAATGCAAGAGCAAGTCGTTGTAAATGTTGTTCAAAATGTTGAAGCAATAATAACAGAACTTGATACTAGTTGTTTTCAATGTGATACAGACATCACAGTTTCAGGTACAATAAAGAACATAGGAACGCAACCAGTTCCTCTTGTTGTCAATATAGCTTTTGGTTCTGAATTCAAGATGATTGACATGGGAACACTTGATGTTTCAGGAGAAAAGAAATTCATAGAATCATTTGATTTTTCAGATCATGAACCAGGAGAATTTGAATTGATAGTAGACTTGATGACTGATGATAGAAAGGTATTCTCAAGCACAGAATCATTCAATATAATTACAGAGAAAAATGTTTCTTACATAGACAAAGTTACAATAACACCTATTGGAAGGTTTGTTGCAATGCAAGCAACAAATTATGGTAATGCAGCAGATGGAGCTTTGTTTACTTCTGACAGAAATTCAGAATGGTGGGCATATTTCATGGGTGAAGAACCAGATTCAATAACTGATACTCAATACTCATGGGCAGCATCATTAGCACCAGAAGAATCAGCAACTGTGACATACTATGAGATATATTGGCCAGTCATAGTACTGGTTTTGATAATCATTTTAGTCGGTATCTATTATTATTTACAATTTACAACAATATCATTAAGAAAGACAGTTCGTGGAACTCATAGGACAATAAAAGGACACGATATTCCAGTTGCATTGATAGTCAAAAACAATAAGATTGCAATGGATTCAGTTGTTATAAGAGATATTGTTCCTCATGGATTTTCTGTCACAGGAAAATTCGATACATTAAAACCAATAATAAGAAAAATTAGTGATGGAACTGAACTTGTGTGGAGAATAGGAAAATTGAGAACAGGAGAAGAAAGAGTTCTCCATTATAAGATGAAACCAAGCAAAGAAATTCATGGTGATGTTGATTTGCCCCTAGCAGCTGTTCGTGCAAAGCATGATGATAAATCAATAGTTAAACATTCTAATGTTGTAGAGCTTCACGGAAAGATTACAGAACAGACAAAGCATACAGTTAAGGTAGAGTAGGAAGTTTTAAATAAACTTTCAGTCTATTTCTCTTTAGCCCCGGATAACTCAGACTGGTAGAGTGCATGGCTGTAGATCTTTGCGCATAGCATTGTTTGTTAGCGTGTGTTCAGAAACCATGATGCCGCGTGTTCGAATCACGCTCCGGGGACCATTTATTGTGATATCTATGCAGATAATAACTATAGGTTCTGGATCAGATGCAGGAACACCGAGAATAGGATGTAAATGTGCAGGATGCAGATCAAGAAAACCGAAAGACAACAGATTACGAGCAGCTCTCGCACTGAAAAAGAAAGACGAACATTTTATTATAGATATTGGACCAGATTTTAGACAACAGGTCATGAGATATGGAATTGATTATAATAACATTGAAGCTTCAGTCATGACACATGCGCACAATGATCATTGCATTGGTCTTTGGGAAAGATCAGCTCTAACAATGAAACAAGTCAGAGCACTCACTGTTTACTCCCACCCACAAATACTAGATTATTATTTTAATCAAAATAGTAGTTTTTATTATCTCAAATCATCAGGTTTTGTAGTACCAAAAGAAAGAGAACCCAACAAGAAAATTAAGACAAAGAATTTTTCATTTCATACGTTTGAAGTACCACATACGCCATCATTTTTAGGACCTACATTAGGACTGAGTTTTGAAAACAAAAAATTCGTCTATATAGTTGAAGCATCTAAGATAACAGAAGCTATGAAAGAGGAGATCAACGGAACTCATACATTATTCATGAATGGTACATTCCTTAAAGAGAATTTATTCTCTCATATTTCGATCAAAAATTCTATACCAATACTGAACAATCTAGATGTAAAGAAGATCTATTTCATAGGTCTCAATCATACTGAAGGTACGCAAGAACAGGTGGAAAAATATCTAAAGCCTTATGGATACAAACTGGCCTATGATGGAATGAAAATAAAGGTCTGATAGTCAACTTTAAATACTTTGTTCTTGTAACAATAGATTGTCGCCGGCCAAAGAGAAGTGGTAAGATCCGTACCCTTTTCGAACACGGTAATGAATCGCTTCATCGATTTTGGCTGTACTGTAGAAAATACGGGAACCCAAAGACGCTGGCGACCTCTTTTTACACATTAATTTAAATACCTGTCCTGAATAAAATTAGATAGGTAATGCTCCGATAGTATAGCCAGGTCAGTATACGAGCTTGTCGAGCTTGGGACCGGGGTTCAAATCCCCGTCGGGGCGCCAATTCATGGTGATTATATGAGTATCATTATAAAGATTGACAAAGGTACTGCAGAAAAATTAATTAAAGAAGGAAAGGTTACATCAGAAGAATCAAAAGATCTTTCAGGAACAGAACTGATTCTTGAATTAAAAGATTCCGATGTAACAATTCAAAGATTTACAGAAAAAGATCAAGATCTCATTGAGATAGCAGACGTCAACGGAACATTTGGAATTTGGTTTACACCAACAGCAGAAAAGATTGGACGTATGAAAGACATAACAAAATAGGGCCCATAACTCAGTCTGGTAGAGTGGCAGGCTTTTAACTTCTGTTAAAAGCATTGAGGCTTTTCGCCGATGAAAGAAACCTGCAAGTCGGGGGTTCAAATCCCCCTGGGCCCACCATTTACTTTTAATCAAATCGCCTTTTGCCCACCATTTAAGTGGTACAAATTCTAATATATTTTATGA
>JAAOXY010000020.1 GCA_018221065.1 Candidatus Aenigmatarchaeota archaeon
CTTGGAGCATTGCGAGCACTGGCTATGGAAGGAATAAACAAAGGACACATGAAACTGCATTCAGATAACATGGCAATGGCAGCAGGTGCAACAGGAGCAGAAATTCAACAAGTTGCAGACGAACTAAGAAAATTAGATGAAAAGACCCCCACAATTGCTGCAGAGATCTTGGAATCAATAAGACAAAATAAATGATTATCTCAATCTGTGGGTATGACCGCTACTTGACTGAGCCAGATTATTTGCTTCATCTATAGAATGACTATGATAGACACCTTCAGGACTTCTATAATCTTCTGTGTTATAGGCTCCACCACACCACGTGTGTGTATGGCCAGTTCCATCGGCTATAGTCTCATAACATTCTCCAGTTAATCTGTTTGCTTCATCGTTCGGATCATATTCATTTCTATCTTCAACAGCACCATTGATTTCAATATCAGAAGATAAAATAATCAAAGCTGGTATCAATATCACAGCAGCCAGAAGCAATATGATTTTATACTTACCAAAATTTACTCCTTTATTTGCAGATTTCATATATAGATATAGTTAACCGATATAAAAAAGTCTAACACATGAAAAATAAAGAGAAAAAGAAATTAAAAAACTGTATCAACCTATTTCAAAAAGTTTGTATAAATTGCGTACAGTGCTGATAATCCAATAAGAACATTTATTATTGTCATTAACATTGGTATTGAACCGAAGATCATACCAATTACATTGTAACCAAATTCTGATAACAAAATGTTCAAACCGCCGACTATCAATAATATGTTTGCTACCAAACCGATTGTGTCATTTTTAGCCATGTTTAATCACTCCTTATTAACGTCTATTTCCTATAGAATATTTAGAAACCCGGTATAAAAAGTTAATAACATAGGATTAGATTTAAAAACCCCAAAAATAGCAAAAATCAATATTATTTTGAAAATTCAAATAGTTCTTTGATTTTTTTTGATGCTTACAGGACCACTATTTGTTTCAACCATCTCATCATCAGGTCTACTTCCTAATGGAATTCTATTGGGATGATAATCTTCCATAGAATCTCTAGCATCGTCAACATGAATAGTTGAATCATACGCAGCAGTTTTGTTGCCATCCATTTGATCAGCGTACTGATTAAGCAAATCTCTCTTTCTTTTGAATTCTTCATTTTTACTAGGCATAATATCACAACAAGATTATTCAGATATCAATTGATTATATTTAACACTACCGACCATTTCCCTAAGTTCAGACTTTTTCTGATAAATCAATGCTTTTGCTAAATCATTCTGTGCATTATATGCATCAAGTTGTGCATACACATATCTAGCATCTGCTGATAATCCCATTGAACTTAGCTGAGCCTCTGTGCTAACAGAACTGCCGTCAACTATTACCTTTTTTTCACACTTCATATAAACCACCAATTCACCACTACTTAGTGGTTACTCTATACTATATATTTACTACTTAGTAGTATATAAAGATATCTAATATAGCTAAAGCTAAACTAAGAAAAAATAGAATAAGGCTGTCTTATCCTATGTACTTGTTCTCATCAGCCTTCTTTTTTGAAGCAAAGGGTAGTGCTATTGGAGGTGGAAGTTGTAGTTCTTCGCTTAAGGAAAGTGATTTTGTCACTCCTCTTCTAAGAACGTGGTTTATTACCTGTAATTCTATTTGCTCAGGTAATTTTTTGTTAGTACTCCAAGCAGTTTTGATACTTTCTACATCATCACCAACATACATGACTTCTCCAGTCATCTTTATGCTAGCTATATCTGCGTCATTAACAAGATATGTTGTCTTGAACTCAAACATGATCTTTAATCCTTTCTTTCCAATACCTGTAAGATCCTGTTCAACAGTATCTGTAATACTTGTTTGGTTTTTAACCTTCAATCCTCTCTCTACCTTTCCTTTCTTCACGGCTTCTATAGAGTTTATATTCATTCCGATTATCGGCATATTATCACCTGATAACACATGAGAACCAATAAATAAAAAGGTTTCTAAATACTCTATATGCCAGGAAAGAACGTTTTAATGGTGATAGCACCAGACAAATTTAGAGACGAAGAGTATTTCGTTCCAAGAGAGATTTTAGAAAAAGCAGGCCATATCATAACAGTAGCTAGTTCTACAGGAATAGAGTCAAGGAGTATGTTCGGGAAGATAGTAAAACCTGACAAGAATTTCCTCGAAATCAACTCAGCAGACTATGATGCTATTGTCTTCATAGGAGGATCAGGAGCTTCTGTATATTTTGAGAGCACACAAGCACACAGACTAGCTAGAGAATTCAATGAAGCAGGCAAGATTGTAGCAGCAATATGCATCGCACCATCTATCTTAGCCAATGCAGGATTATTGGCAGGAAAGAAAGCTACAGCATATCCATCTCAAAGAGACAACATCAATGCCTTTGGCCAATATACGGGTTCTGTGATAGAGGTTGAAGGAAATATAGTCACAGCAAATGGT
Source organism: Candidatus Aenigmatarchaeota archaeon (assembly GCA_018221065.1). Classification (GTDB taxonomy): domain Archaea; phylum Aenigmatarchaeota; class Aenigmatarchaeia; order Aenigmatarchaeales; family Aenigmatarchaeaceae; genus JAAOXY01. Next base: position 2,482 of record JAAOXY010000020.1, read on the forward strand.
CCAGAAGCAGTAACTGTCTTTGGAGATAAGCTTGTTGAAATGCTTGGATAGCTTTATATCAGTGATTTGTCTAATATAATCATGTTTGAAGGATTAGCGACAATTATGGCAATGAGTGGAGCGTTTTTCATATTCTCACTTTTTGGTGGAAGTACTAAAAAGAAGAGAGTAACTAGAAAAAAGACAACTAAGAGAAAAACGGCCAAGAAAAAGGTTACAAAGAAGAAAAAATAGGGGTTTGTTAACCTTTTTATCTTTTTTCTGTGCAATATAATTAGAGGTGAATGGGTATGCCGAAAGTTCTGTTACCATTAGCTGACGGTTTTGAAGACATTGAAGCAGTTACTATAATAGATGTTCTTAGAAGAGCAGGTATTGAAGTAGAAACAGCAGGTCTTAAAGGAAGTATTGTTACAAGCAAGTGTGGAATAAGAATGCATGTTGAATCTAGGATTGTAGACATGGAAACTTTGAAGCATGACGGTATTATTATACCAGGCGGTAAAGATGCTGTTGAGACTTTAATGAAAAGTGAAAGAATGAAAACAATAGTAAGACTACTTGCTGATAATGGAAAGATGATATCTGCAATATGTATGGGACCTCTTTTGTTAGCAAAATTAGGAATCCTTGATGACAAGAGAGCAACAATTTATCCTGGTCTTGAAAAGAATTTAGACAGACCAAGAGGTGACAAAGTTGTTGTTGACGGAAACATTATAACATCACAAGGACCTGGAACAGCAATAGATTTTTCATTAGCAATAGTACAGCATCTATTAGGAAAACCAACAGCTACGAAAATAAAGAAACACATTGTTGCGTAATTTTAAATAGTAAAAAATAGAAAATTGAGTTACGATTAATATGACTATTACAGGAGAAGAAAGAGAAATACTAAACATAATAAGTACACGGGGACTTATCAGGAAGAGCGAATTAGCTTCCACACTTAACAACAACGGACTGAGTGCTTCATTCGGTACTGTTAATACACTTGTTGACAAAGGAATGGTTGCTACACTTTCTCCATTAGGAGAATTGTCTTATGCATTAACAAGATCAGGGATGCAATTTTTAAGAGAAGAATGATTCCCTTTCTTTTATTTTTATAAACTTTGCTCACGCATGAATATATTATAGCCCCGTAGTCTAACTACCATTGGTGGTACGTATTTCTATTATTTCTCAAATCACATTTTGTAATAATTATGGATAAAAATGAACATATGGCAGAATTCATAGGAATATTGCTAGGAGATGGAAATATCTACATACAAGAATCAACAGGAAATTATCAAATAAGAATAGCTTTCGATGCAATAAAAGAAATAGGATTTTTGAAATATGTAAACAAGTTAATCGAAAAATTATTTGATACGACTTTCTATACAAAGTATCATAGAACCGTTAATGTTATGTATTTATGTAAAGGAAGCAAAGAAATCTGTTCAGGATTAAAAATCATTTTACCCAAAAACAGAATACCGAATTGGATATTTCAAGATAGTAAGATGCTTTCATCTTGTATAAGAGGTCTCATAGATACAGACGGTTCAATCTTTAGAATGTCACGGAAAGATCCACATTTATTGAGAATTGGATTCAAAAATACGAATCAAGGATTATTAAAAGATTTTAAAAATGGATTAGAAATTCTAGGGTATCATCCATCAAAGATTATATGCAAAGAATCAGTATTTCTATCAAGACAGGGTGAAATAAAGAAATACATTAAAGATATAAGATTTAATAACCCCAAGCATATAAAGAGATATAGAGATTTAGCCCCGTAGTCTAGTGGCCAAGGATAGCTAAATCTGATTTGTTTTTCAATCAGATTCTATAAGGCTCTGGCCATTTGGGAGATACCGGCTGACGCAGGTTCGAATCCTGCCGGGGCTACCATTTTCTAATTTATAAGTTTTCATGAACTTCAATTAAATATGCAAGCATTATTTGGTGCAACTGGATTAACAATAAACTTAACAGCAGAAGATAATCAAGAAATAGACAATGGGTATGGATACAAAGCCAAATGTATTGTTAATGAATATAAAAATCCAAAAGTATTTTTATATGTTGTTGATAATATAGAAAAAAATGAATGTCCTGAAGAACCAGGATTTCATATGCAATGTTGGCCACCAAATGTTAGTGCAAGAAACAGCACTAAAATCTTTGTTTACATAAGTAAAGAAAATTGGCACAAACTAACAACAGAATATAGTTCTGAAGATGGTGGAGGTTTCTTTGGTAGTAGATGCAAATATGATAGATGTCATTTCAGTTATCGGGATGAAAATATGTCTCAATA
>JAAOXY010000099.1 GCA_018221065.1 Candidatus Aenigmatarchaeota archaeon
CATCTTCATTATGAGAAATGCAAAAAGGTGTAATGATGCTAATTAACACTAGTGTAAACGAATAAAAAATAAATTTTCTCATTTTAATATAATTAAGGGATGTTAATTTTTATATAAATGTTAGGTTTTACATACATAAATATATGACTTAATTTCACTACTGTCCGGTTAAAGTAATAACAGAACAGGTGTAAGTAAGGAATAGCAAGAGATAGAAGTTCTTTGAAATATTTTTCGATTTGAAATCAAAGTTTATGATTTTGATGCAGTTTTGCTGAATGAATACAGGCAGAACTATTTTATCTCAGCTGATGGATTTTGTTTCAAAATATGAATTTGATAAATGTGTCAACAAATACAACGGTAATTACAGAGTCAAAACCTTTACATGTTGGGAGCAGTTTATCGTTATGTCATTTGCTCAGTTAACAAACAGAGAAAGTCTTCGTGATATCGAATCATGTCTTGATGCCATTTCATCAAAGATGTACCATAGCGGTGTCAAAAGCAAAGTTAGGAAGTCAACATTGGCTGATGCAAATGAAAAACGTGATTGGAGGATTTATGCAGAATTTGCACAACTTCTTATTCAAGAGGCAAAAAGACTTTATAAAGACGACAACTCATTTTCTATAGAAATAGATGAGATAGCATATGCTCTGGACAGTAGCACTATTGATTTATGTTTATCATTATTTCCGTGGGCAAAGTTCAGAAAAAATAAAGGTGCGGTTAAAATGCATACTCAAATAGACCTAAGAGGTTCTATTCCAACTTTTATTGAGATTACTGACGGAAAGGTACATGATGTAAACATCCTTGATTTGTTGATTTTAGAACCCGGAGCATTTTATATTATGGATAGAGCATACCTTGATTTTGAAAGACTTTATCACATGCATCAATGTTTAAGCTATTTTGTTATCAGGCAGAAGCACAATTTTAATTATAGACGACTGTATTCAAGAAAAGTAAGCAAAGCACTTGGGTTTAAATGTGACCAGACAATAATGTTAACAGGAGTTTACACCTCAAAGAAATACCCTGAGAAACTCCGTAGGATTAAATATTATGATAAATCAATAAATAAAACCTTGGTATTTATTACCAATAATTTTAAATATGATGCCGAAATAATTGCCAAACTCTATAAAGAAAGATGGAAAATCGAATTATTTTTCAAGTGGATTAAACAGCATCTTAGGATAAAGAAATTTTTTGGGACAAGTTTAAATGCAGTTTATACTCAAATATGGACAGCTGTTAGCATTTATCTGTTAATAGCTATTATAAAAAAGCGATTGAAATTGAAACAGGAACTTTACACAATTTTACAAATTTTAAGTATCTGTATTTTTGAGAAAGTACCTATAAATCAATTATTTGAAAATGAAAATTACAAAAATAAAGCTACTGTCAATTATAATCAGCTGAAAATGTTTGATTTATAAGCGGACAGTAGTGACATTTAATATTAATCCGGTTTCTGCGACTTCTTTTATCCCTTCATATCTATCATAATTCCTGCCTCCATAAGTAGTGATATCATTATGACATGAAATACAGTTATCTGCTATAAAAGGAAAGATGGTATTAGAGAAAGAAATATCTGATGTATCACAATTTTCGTCTTCTATTATACCAAAAAGTTCATCTTCATTATGAGAAATGCAAGAAGGTGTAATGATGCTAATTAACACTAGTGTAAAC
>JAAOXY010000100.1 GCA_018221065.1 Candidatus Aenigmatarchaeota archaeon
ACTGAAGGTTGCGGTCATGAACATAGAATTATTGCTTATTGCAAGATAAAATATTGCGATCACCTTCTTTGTGTAAAGAACAGATATATTGAAGCTTTGCAGAAGTTAGTTAGTTTTAAAATTAGATCTAAACAACTTTTTCATTATTCTATTGGTAGCAATAGAATGAGCATGTCTGATGTTAGAATATATACAAACAGAGTAATTCTTTCCATGAGAAGAAAAGGCTGGACAATGACCACTATAAGAGTGTTAGATATTGATGCTAGAAACAGCGAAATTAAAGGAGTTAATTTTTATCATGTTCATATTGCTCAATTCGGTGAAGCTATCGATGTAAAGAAGTTTAACACTGATATTAGAGCATCAATAAAAAGAATTAATGATGACTTAGTTTTCTCTATTTTTGGCTGGAGACCTCAAAGAAATGTCTTTGAGTATTTTGCTAAGAGAATTGCTTGTCAATTTGGACATAAAGATAAAGAAGGGATATATTTTCTTCCTGAAGTAATGGATTTTAAAGAATTTGTTGAAACTTATCATAATAAGAAAATTTTGACATTATCGGACCCCGAAGGGTTAATTAATATTAAAGGCGATGTCGCTAAAAAATTGATGTGTCCTATTTGTGAAATTCCGCTTATTTATGCTGGTTTAACAACCGAAGGACATGAAAAAGATGAAAAGAGGAAACCGCCATGGTAATTATGCAAGAAACTGAGCAAATTATGGAAGATTTCGGTCTTTCAGAACCTGAGGTTGTAGCTTTGCTTGTAGATAGGCATAGAGAACCTAGTACTGAAGCTTTAATGTTCCTGAAGGGCTTTTATCGTCGTTTCAATCGAATGCCTTATAGTGATGCTGAATTGCTTGGTTATGTTAAGTCCAGAATTTTATTTGGATCTAAAGGGAGCTGGTAAATTATGAAGACTATGAAAAATATAAAGAATATTGAAACTAAACAAAATATTGAAGATGCAGATGCTTTTCTTGAATTGGATTTTTATCTTTCTTGGCTTGTTGATGTTGCAATACAAAAACATTTTGTTGATCATGATATTTTAACTTTGAAAGATTATAAATTTATTTCAAAAAAAATTGTTGATAAATTGAAGGCTGATTTAAATGGACGATGAATTTATAGAAACTGATGATGATGAATTGATTTGCACAGGCATTCAAGACAAGAAAATGAATATGCGTAAAATGGGTTTCACTAATACTTGTCGTGCGTGTGGATATCATAAGAATTATTGTGTTTGTATGCTTTTTGTTGCGAGTTAATGATTACACCTTTTGAAACGCTCCTGGTTATTAGCCCAGGGGTTTTATGTTCAAATAGTTCTTAGAGATTGACTTCTCTAGGTATTGTTTGCTGTTTCGGTCCCTGGTTTGATATCCTACCAGGGATTTTATGCTCATCCCATATTGCTCCTGGTAAGTCGTCCTTTTCAGGAGTATTTTATTCATCACACAACCAATCCGCTCCTGGTTGATCCCACCAGGAGCATTTATATTCAATACGAGGTAATTAACATGAATTTTAAGAAAACCATTAGAGCTGCTAAGAAGATTGCAGGTAAAAAATAGAATGACTAGACCAAAGAAAGAACCAAACTATAAAGCATTGTTGCAGGATGTATGGCGTTCTAGTAAATGTCATAACTATCGTATCTCGAACTACTCTTCAGAGCGTTTGTGTGAGTTGCTTGGTGTGAGCAAATCAACATTAAGAAGATTGTTGAAGTAATCCTTTGTTCTGGACCTTTGAAGTGAAGGTGAAAAGGTGAAAGCAATACATATATACTGTAAGTTAATATTGAATATGTTATTTTCTTTGGGTCATTCGAAGTTCATTAAACATACTTTGTTTTGGACACTTTGGGACATGGGACATGGGACATTAGTATACATATATACTGTAATTTACTATTAGATATATTATTTTCAATCGGTCATCCGAACTTCAAAACTTTACTTGTATATATTAATCTATATTAGTATTGTAGTGTCTATTTGCTATATCTTTATATAGCTAGTTTCGTCTACCACTATTGCTGAGATTAAGTTTTTAATCTCGGGGGGATCAAATGGAAAAGAAAATGAAATTGATTTTTTTCTCTGCACTATTCTTATTGGTGCTTAGTGGAAGCGGATTAGCTGTATGGATTATGGGATTATCCACACCGACAATAACTGCTAATGTTGTAAGCAGTGAAAGTTCAAATGTTCTGAGTTTCAGCGTTGAACTTACTGACTTAGATTTGATTAATGCAACAAATACATCTGTGTCTGATATTGCTATTGGAGAGATCAATAATGCTAATGGTAATTTGACTAATTTTGTTGTGTCAATAACTGACGATGTTGTTGATGTAAATGATACTTGCACAAGCAACAATGATATAACTACTGAATGGACAATAGACGGTCAAGTAGTTGCAACTAATGACACAATAGACTTAGCTAGTGGAAAAACACCTATTACATGGGAAGTGTCGGCTGTTCAGTCTAGTTGTCCTGGATCTGCTAGTGGGCAATTAACTTTAAGTCAATAATTTTTACAATAGAGACTTTGCAAGGCCTGGTAATATCCGAAATGTTACTTCTATTTGCGAAGTCTTTATTATTTTAGAAACATATTTATACTTGTGTTCTCATCATTATCAACTATGGTGAATTTAAGTTTTATTCAAGACAATCAGCTTGTAGCTGTTGAAAGTATGCAAATACAAACTATGCTGATTGCTAAGAGGATTTTGTTATAATGGCTGAGTTCTTTGGTGCATCATTGGATCAGCAAGTAAACATTTTGCCTTCTATTAAATCTAAACACTTTAGCATTAGATTTTGATTATTTTATTCATACAACCATACTTGTATGGTAGTGTCTAGAATATATATTCTAGAAGCTATATATTTATATATTCTATTTTTCATAGTATTTTCATGGCTGTTCCCAATGACGATTAAAACCAAACACAAAAAACCTACTTTTACAAGACGCTTTTTTGCTAAACATTTATATACTTGGTCGTCTTTTATATTTCTATTACATTCATTTGGTTGTCGCCCTTCCGAGGTTTGTTTCGATCTGAACAGTCATACATTCTTTGGGAGACAACCTTTTTTATTTCTGAGAGGTGTTTCTTTTGTCTGAAGCTTCTTCTTTCAAGTTTGTTGATAATACTCCGCCTGGTTATAAGTATACGCCTGGCATTAGACACACCAGGGCTGGTATGTTTTCCAAACAAGAAGTTGTTGAATATTCTGAATGGTTTGATGAACTTGATCATTTATCTAATGGTGAGTATTCCAGTGTCATGGCTGAAAGATTTGCAGAACAATTCTCTGAAGAATTAACTTATAATCATGGGAAACAAAGCAAATACACAAAGTATGATCGTGCCAGGAAAACTGCTAGAAATTATTTGATGTGTGGGAAAAGAGATGCTCGTTATGTTTGTGGAAATCATAACACTGAAGGTTGCGGTCATGAACATAGAATTATTGCTTATTGCAAGATAAAATATTGCGATCACCTTCTTTGTGTAAAGAACAG
>JAAOXY010000101.1 GCA_018221065.1 Candidatus Aenigmatarchaeota archaeon
GAAATATTAATAACTGATACAGAAGAAGTTGCAGAAAAGAGTGTACATAACAAAGAAAAGATTCTCGAACTTATAGGAAAAATCGATTCAGGAGAAGGTGTAGAATATCAAAAGATAATTACTGAGTCAGGTCTTTCTGAAAACGAAGTTGATTCAATTATTCAAGATTTGTTAGAAACAGGCACATGTTTTGAACCATTGCCGGGAAAGATAAAGAGGTTATGATTATGAAAAAAGTTTACATAATTCACGGTTGGGGAGGAGCACCACAAGAAGGATGGTATCCTTGGATAAAAAAGGAATTAGAATCTAAAGGTTATGCAGTAGATATTCCAACCATGCCAAATACAGATGAACCAACCATAGAAGAATGGACATCTTATATGAAAGAACAAGTTAGTACATTGGATAAAGAAACATATTTTGTTGGACATTCGATAGGTTGTCAAGCAATTCTTAGATATCTAGAAAAGATTGAAGAACCAAAAATAGGTGGAATGGTTTTAGTTGCACCATGGATGAATCTTACTCCTGTAGTATATGAAGAAGAAGGTGCAGAAGAAATATCAAAACCTTGGAGAGAAACACCTATTAATTGGGAAAAAGTAAAATCAAGTACAGAAAATATTACTGCAATCTTTTCAGACAATGACCCTTTCATTCCCCTCAGTGATTCTGAAATATTCAAAGAAAAATTAGGAGCAGAGATTGTCATTGAACATGGAAAAGAACACATGCAAGAAGAACATGGTATAATGAAATTACCTGTCGTATTAGAGAAAATATTAAGCTTTTAAGTATTACATTCGTAAATTATTCTTATGGATTACAACAAGTTGTTAGACCAAGCTTACAAGAAGCTTCCAGAAAAGACAGAAGGAGGAGAAAGACTAGAAATCCCAAAGATGGAATTAATGAAAGAAGGGAATATGGTCATTATCAAAAACTTCCTTCAGGTAGCACAAGCTATTAGAAGAGATCCAAAACACTTGTTAAAATATATGTCAAAAGAGTTAGCAGCTCCGGGATCATTTGACGGAAAGCGTGCAATATTCCAGTCAAGGGCAATGAGATCTATAATAGAAAAGAAATTCGATTCTTATGTCAAAAATATGGTTGTATGTAAGGAATGTAAGAGACCTGATACAGCAATAGTAAAGGAAGGCAGACTAACTTTCATCAAATGTGAAGCATGTGGAGCAAAATACGCGGCGAAATCCTGATAATATGAAAGGACAATTTTTTATAATTGCTACTGTAGTGATAATTGCGGCAATGATTCTTTTAATGCAATATCTTCTAGACTTCGGTGCTTCAGATTTAACTGTTGTAGAACAGTTTAGAGAATCAGAATATGTTCCTCAGATAAAACAGGGGTTCATTCAAGGAATAAATAATTCTTTAGAATCTGGTGATTGTGATAAACTAGCTCCAGACTTGATAGATATGGAAAGTAATTTCAAACGAGAACTAATATCAAAAGGTATATCATTTAATGCAGACTTTAACACAACAAGTTGTCCTACTGATATTACTGTAGAATTTAATTTAACAACAAATAGATTTTTAAGCAAAACTTCTTTCAGTTATCCTTAAGAATTACATCTAAAAGATGTATTTGACTTGCAACTTTTTTCTTAGAACAATGCATGTAACTACCGAGTTCAGAATACTTTTCTTCTCTTTCCCTTCTCATTGCTTTAGTTCTTCCCATGATAATAATTCTATCAGATGGTCTATACATTACAAACCCAGAAGGTTTATTTCTACGAACAGAAGATATTGATGCTAACATATCTACCATATACTTTGCAAATCTATAATTTTGATTCTTCATTATCCTTCCTCTGAAAACATCAGCTTTACTTAGTATGTTATAAGCATCAGAGATTTCTCTAGAATCTTTAAATTCATTGCAGATATTCTGTTCAACCCACCAGAATATTTCATTAGAATCTTTATCACATTGATACATGGATTCAATAGCAGTTTTCATTGTACTAGCTCTAAAGACAATCTTCATAACATCAAAGATATTCTTACCACGTTCTCTAAATCCTAGAACAGTTGAATCAACTATTTTGCTATGACCACAAGAAATAGTTTCAATATCGTTTATAGCAGATCTTATATCGCCAGCAGCACTCAATGCAATTTGTTTTACAATAAGTGGATCAGCTTCTATATTTTCTTTTTCACATATCTCTAGCAATCTTTTTGTTATAGAGGTATATGGTACCTTCCTAAGTTGAATCAATTCACATTTTAATCTAAGTGGTTTAATTCTAGTATCATAAGCATCATTTGCTAAAAATATTATTGGGAATTTACTTTGATCCATTATTTTTGATAATTCAGAAACAGCACCTCTGTCAAAACCAGATAATCCATCCACTTCGTCAACAACTATCAATCTCTTTCTACCAAATAGACTACCTTGTTTTATTGCAGGTGTAAGAACTCTTTTTATTGCACCAGCAGTTCTTTCATCAGAACCATTCATCTCAAAAAGATCTAGTTCAAAATCTTTTGCTAATGCAGCAACCATAGCACTTTTTCCATAACCTGGTGGACCATGTATCAATAAACATTTGTCTCCTTTTTTCCAAGTTGGTAACCATTGTTTTAATTTCTCAATAACACTGTTGTGTCCAACAACTTCACTGGCTGTTTTAGGTTTATATTTATTCACCCATTGCATAAAGAATCAACTCTACTGAGTTTTGTATAACATAAATTGTGCTAACAACGCTTCCAATTGTACCTGATTGTCTCCACCCTGATCTATTCTAAATTCAAAGTCACCCATTTTTTCTATTAAAAATACTTTGAACTTTTCAGGTATCTCAATATCATGTATTTGTCTTGACATTAATTTTATAATATCTTCACCAGATATTCCTCTGTTTATTAATAATTCTTGTAGTATTACTCTAGCATCCATGAATTTTCCATCAAGTGCAAGTGCCATCATTTTAGTAACTTCCGACGGCTTAGCAGAAGCAGCAATTTCATAAATATCTTTTTCATGTATATCATTTGTTGAAGACGAAGCAGCTTGTAAAATATTAATACCTTTTCTAATGTCGCCACTAGAAAGTTCAGCTATAGCTCCAAGAGCTCTGGAACTTATTATTATTTTTTCAGCAGTTGCTATCTTTCCGATTCTATCCTTTATTGCGTCTTTAGGTATTCCTCTGAATCTAAACACAGCACATCTAGACTGTATTGGTTCAATTATCTTTGAAGAAAAATTACAACTCATGAAAAATCTACAAGTATTACTATAATTTTCCATAGTTCTTCTTAATGCATTCTGTGCTTCTGGAGTCAAAGCATCAGCTTCATCAAGGAATATTACTTTGAACGGTACCTTTCCTATTGATTTTATTCTTGCAAAATCTTTTATTTTAGACCTTACTATAGAAATACCTCTTTCATCAGAAGCATTCATCTCCATGAAATTTGATTTCCAGTTTTTTCCATACAATTGTCTGGCAATTATTAATGCAGTAGTAGACTTACCACATCCAGCAGGTCCAGCAAACATTAAATGTGGTATCTGCTTTGACTTAACAAAAGCTTCTATTCTTTCTACAATATGATCTTGACCAACAACATCTCCAAATTCTTCTGGTCTATAACGTTCAGTCCACAACATAAATTCGTTCATAATATCCCCGCCTAAATACAATAATATCGAAGTAAATATATATACCTGCTTCAATAAACTTAAGTTGGTATGATATATAAAAAACTGCTTGTATTCTTGTTAATTTTGGCAATTGTGCCTCATTTAGCGTTAGCTTACCATCCAGATCCAACAGAATTGACTATAACAAATCCTGAAACAGTAAAGACAATGAGAGCTAAGATAACACAGACAGGTGGTGTGGAAGTAACAGGAACAATATCAAACCTTAATCTTAACATATCCATACCCGTTGAAAATGAATTTCAAACAATAGAAAGTATCTCAATAAATTATGATTATGAGATAATATACGACGCATATGGTAATCAATATATTGAACTTAATTTTCCAAAAGTTTCTGAAGATATAGATTATGAATTAGAAATCATATTATCTACAAAAAGAAGAATTGGCGGAACACCAAAAACTGATACAGACTTCTTAGAACCAACAGAACATGCCGAATCAGATGATGAATCAATAATAGAATTCTCTTCTCAATTTAAAGGAGATGATTTTGAAAAGATTGCATCTCTTACCAAATGGATTCACGAAAATATAAACTATAATCGTAATTTTTATGAAGTAGATGATACAGCTGTCCAAACTCTTAATAGTAGAGAAGGTGTATGTGATGAGATTACAAATCTTTTATTGGCAAGTTCAAGAGCTCTAGGATATAAATCAGCAGCAGTTTTAGGATGGACAGTTGGTGAATTCAAAACAGAACCTCATAGTTGGGCTGAGATTTACACAGATAATGAACTCATATACAATGATCCAACTTGGGCTGAAGTAGGTTTCTTAGATGCAGCTCATATAAAATATGCTGTAAGACCAGATACAGCATTCCCTCTTGTCGGAGTAAGAGGAACATCTGCTTCTGGTGATTTATCTTTAAAAACAACAAACACTGTTATCGAAGTTCTTGAATTTGAACAAGAACCATTATTAGAAACAAGTTCAGAGATGTTAGATACAAAATTATGGGAAGAACAATACGCAGTTGTTAAATCTGATATTGAATATGATGGTTGTCTTTTAACAAAATTCAGATCACAGAGTTGTGCAGTCGATGGAGAAGAATTCTTAATAGCAGAACAACCAGAAAATGTTGTTTATTTTTGTGATGAAACAAGCGTATTTTCAATATTCAAAGTTCCTTCGGGACTTGATTCAAGCATTGTCTACACATGTCCTCTAACAATCTATTCATATGTTACAGGTAGAGAAGATATTGATGTTGAATTGAGATCATCAGAAAGAGGCGGAACAGTCAATTTACAAATCGATAAAGATATCTTAGGTCCTAGTGAACAATTCACTGCAAGTTCTTTAGGCAGTCATATATTCACAGATTATGGTGGATATGGTTTTGGTGAACTAATTTCAGAATCACCAGAAACTAATTTTAGATTATATGGATACAATGCAGGAACATTAGTTCAACAAGAGATTGCTGTATCATCTGAAAAAGAATTTGACATAACTGTTTCTCTTCCAGAGTCTGCTAAACTAGGTGAAGAAACTAAGATTACTGTCATTGTTAGAAATCTAAAAAATGAATCAGCAAATGTTGTTGTAGAATTAAATGGACAATCAGACAGAGGTTTAATAACTCCAGACAACATAGCAGAATTTACATATACAATAGTTCCAAAGACAGACAAAGTTCAAATAGTTGTCAAAAGCGACACATTTACAATAGGAATAACAAAAACTTTATCCATACAATCTGACAGTATAATAGATTCAATACTTGATTTCTTTAGAAGTATATTTGGTGATTAATTGAAAATATCAATAACAGGAACACCAGGCTGTGGAAAATCTACTATTTCTAAACTATTGTCTAAAAGAACAGGTTTGAAGCATGTTAACGTAAACAGAATAATAAAGTCAAAAAAATTATATTCAGGCTATGATAAAAAGAGAAAAGCTTACATAGCTAATCTCAGGAAAGTAAAAGCTTATACAAGAAAACTTGATGATGTTATTCTTGATTCACATTTATCGCATGATCTGAATCCAGATATTGTTTTTGTTCTAAGATGTAGACCATACGAATTAGGACAAAGAATGAAGAAAAGAAGATGGAGAAAAGCTAAGGTAGAAGAGAACATTGAAGCTGAAATTATTGGTTCAATATCATGGGAAACTAGAAAGCATAAGAAAGTGTTTGAGATAGACACTACATCTAAAACTCCATTACAGATAGCAAAAAGGTTAGAATCTATAATAAATGGGAAGTCAAAGAAGTCGGATAAGGTAGATTGGCTGAAATAGTACCCTATATTATATACAAAATTAGAAGCCTTTTGATAAGATAAACAAAAAGAAAGACATTTAAAGGCTCAAAACCTTACAATAGAAAGTGATTTTATGGTAAAAACAAAAATTGAAGCTTCAGTAAACAGGATATTCAACAGAGTTTTCATTTGCATGAAATGTAATGCAAAAATAAGAGCAGATATTCTTAAAGTCAGAGACAAAAAGGTTAAATGTAGAAAGTGTAAAAGCAATGCACTAAGACAGAAGAAAAAAGAAAGGAAGGCTTAGGATGAATCCTTACCTAAAGTTGATAAGGCCATTAACATCGTTCTTAGGTACACTCGGAGTCATTGTTGGCGCTCTTTTAGCAGGTATTACTTCTTTAGAGATTATAATTCTAGGAGCAGTTGTTGCATTCTTTGCAGCAGCTGGTGGAAACGCAATTAATGATTATTTTGATATTGAAACAGACAAAGTTTCAAAGAAACATAGGCCAATAGTTTCTGGCAAGGTCTCTAAAAATAACGCTTTGATATTCACTTCATTATTGTTCATAATAGCAGCAATACTTGCTACACAGATTCATTATTATGCTATGATCTTAGCGTTCTTCAACATTGCTGTCGCTATTGTTTATTCTTGGAAACTGAAAGCAAGACCTCTGATTGGTAATCTGTTTGACAGCTGGTTAGCAGCATCTACATTCGTATTTGGTGGATTTTTGATAGGATATTTCGATATGGTTATATTTTCAATATTCTTGATGGCTTTCTCAGCAAACACAGCTAGAGA